>NZ_JBHUAL010000210.1:0-17161 GCF_042789775.1 Kitasatospora sp. NPDC056800
GCCAACGGTCTGAACGCCCCACCTCCAGGGTTGGCAGTCTGAAAATCACCCGTCACGCCCCTCTCCGCGGCCACCCCCTGCGCCACCCCCTCCCGCAGCGCGTCCCTCTCGCCTGGTCGGGTGGGGAGGGGCGGGCGGGTGGGGGGTGCTGTGGGTGGGTGGGTGTTGGGGGAGGTTTTGTTGCGGGCGCGCGGGCTTTCGCCCTGCGCGCCCGCTGGGTGGGAGCGCAGGCGGGGGGTGGGGGGTCGGGGGAGACTGGGGGCATGCCGGAGCTGCCTGAGGTCGAGGCGTTGAGTGCTTTCCTGTCCGAGCGGTTGACCGGGCGGGTGATCGCTCGGGTGCAGCCGGTGGCGATCAGTGCGTTGAAGACGTACGACCCGCCGGTGACGGCGTTGGAGGGGCGGACGGTCGGGGAGGTGAGCAGGCGGGGCAAGTTCCTGGACGTGGAGGCGGAGGGGCTGCACCTGGTGGTCCACCTGGCGCGGGCGGGCTGGTTGCGGTGGAAGGACGGTCTGCCGGCTGAGCCGCCGCGGCCTTCTCCGCGCAATCCGTTGGCGTTGCGGGTGCGGTTGGCGGGGGAGGCCGGGGACGGGTTCGATCTCACCGAGGCCGGGTCGAAGAAGGGGCTGGCGGTGTACGTGGTGCGGGAGTCGGCCGAGGTGCCCGGGGTGGCCAGGCTCGGGCCGGATCCGCTGGATCCGGGCTTCGGGCTGGCGGACTTCGCGGCGCTGTTGCGGGGCGAGCGGCGTCGGCTCAAGGGGGTGCTGCGGGACCAGGGGGTGTTGGCGGGGGTGGGCAACGCCTACTCGGACGAGGTGCTGCACGCGGCCCGGATGTCGCCGTACAAGCTGGCCGCGAGTCTGACCGAGGACGAGGTGGCCCGGCTGTACGAGGCGCTCGGGGGCACGTTGCGGGAGGCAGTGGAGCGCTCGCGGGGGCTGGCGGCGGGGGAGCTGAAGGCGGAGAAGAAGCTCGGGCTGCGGGTGCACGGCCGGACCGGCGAGCCGTGCCCGGTGTGCGGGGACACCATTCGGGAGGTGTCCTTCGCGGACTCCTCGTTCCAGTACTGCCCTACCTGCCAGACCGGGGGCAAGCCGTTGGCGGACCGGCGGTTGTCGCGGCTGTTGAAGTGAGGGGGAGGGGAAGTGAGGGGGAGGGGAAGTGAGGGGGAGGGGGGAGAGGGAGGGGAAGTGAGGGGTGGGACGGGTTTTGGCCGTCCCACCCGGTCGTCGGTGTTTGGTCAGCGCTTGATGGCGACGCCGCCCCAGTAGTAGGCGGCCTTCGGGTCGGCCGGGGGCTCGCCGTCGGGGCGCCAGGCCAGCACAGGGGCGACGCCCGGCTCGACCAGGTCCCAGCCGTCGAAGAAGCGGACGACGTCGTCGTAGCCGCGCGGTACCAGGGTCATCCCGCCGGCCCGGGCGGCCTCGGCGACCTTGCCGACGGCCTCGGGGTCGAAGTCCGGGGTGGGGGTGGTCAGGGCGATGCAGCTGCCGGCGGGCAGGGCGTCGCGCAGTGCGGCGACCCGGCCCCAGGGGTCGTCCTCGTCGGCGATCAGCATCAGTACGGCGATCATCAGCAGGCCGACGGGCTGGGTGAGGTCGAGGGTGGCGGTGAGCGCCGGGTCGGCGAACAGCTCCTCGGGCTTGCGCAGGTCGGCGTGGATGTAGGTGGTGCGGCTGGCCGGGCTGGAGACCATCAGGGCGCGGGCGTGGGCGAGCACGATCGGGTCGTTGTCGACGTAGACCACCCGGGTGCCGGGGCTGACCGCCTCGGCGATCTCGTGGGTGTTCGGCGAGGTCGGGATGCCGGTGCCGAGGTCGAGGAACTGGCGGATGCCGTGCTCCTGGGCGAGGTAGCGCACGGCCCGGCCCTGGAACGCCCGGTTGGCCTTGGCCATCGCCTTGACGCTCGGTACGGCCTGCTCGATGGCCTGCCCCATGGCGCGGTCCGGCGGGAAGTTGGTCTTCCCGCCCAGCCAGTAGTCGTACACACGCGCAGAGTGCGGGGCGGTGGTGTCGACACCGAAGCGTTCCCACTGGCTGAGCTCGGTGGCGTCGTCGTCCTGCGGGCCCTGGCGGGGGGAGTCCTGACTTGTCGTCATGGCCACGTCCTCTGATGGCAGATCATCACACTGGGGAAGGCACAGCGTAGCGGTCCGGACGGGAGGTGGAGCGTCCGGTCGGGGAAGATCCGTGGAAGATCTTCGGAGGCGGAGTGGACGGCCGGTGGCCTTGAGCCGTCGGAGTGGTGATGGGGGCCGTCGGAGTTGCCGTCGGGGAGTGGCGGGGACGGCCGGGGGAAGCATCCAGAATGCTGTCAGATCGTCAGATTACTTCGCGCAGATTGCTGCTGGTTACGGCCGGAATGTCCCTGCTGGGGACGGCCGCCGGATGTCGGAGCCCTTGGGGCGGCGGGGAGGGCGGTGCGGCAGCGGGGGCGGCCGATGCCGCCGCTCCGGCCGATCCGGCGGGGCCGGAGGGGGCGTCGGCCGCGCCGTCGGTGGCGGCCCCGGGGGGCACGCCGTCCGCGGTGCCCTCGCCGGCGCCGCCGTCCGGCGCCGCGCCGAGCGCGGTGCCCGTGCGCCGGGCGCTCTCCGAGGCGGAGAGCAAGCCGGTGTACGACCTGGACCCGGAGCGGAAGGTGGTGGCGCTCACCATCGACGACGGGCCGGACCCCCGGTACACGCCGACCGTGCTGTCGATGTTCGAGCAGTACGGGATCAGGGCCACGTTCTTCCTGATCGGGGAGAACGCGGTCGAGCACCCCGCTCTGGTGCGGGAGATCGCGGACCGCGGCCACCACATCGCCAACCACACCTGGACCCACCCCGACCTGCGGCACATGTCGGAGGGCAAGGTGCGGGACGAGCTGGAGCGCACCTCCGACCTGCTGCAGCGGACCACCGGCCGGCAGCCCACCTGGTTCCGTGCGCCGGGCGGGGACTTCTCGGCGGTCTCGCTCAAGGTGGCCGCCGACCTGGGGATGCGGAACATGGCCTGGTCGGTGGACCCGCGGGACTGGGCCCGGCCGGGGACCTCGGCGATCATCGACCGGGTCCTCAAGAACGTCCGGCCCGGGTCGATCGTGCTCAACCACGACGGCGGCGGGGACCGGTCGCAGACGGTGGCGGCGTTGAAGGCGTACCTGCCGGTGCTCGTCGACTCGGGGTATCTCTTCACGGCTCCGCCGAACTGAGTTTCGCATGACGGGGCAGGTCGCGGTTTTAACCCTTAAACCACTCGAATGGGTGGATTAGAAGAACCGTTTCTGCGGTTTTTGGGCCTCTAGGGTGATCTCGCACCAATTAACCGGGTACTGCCGAGTACCACCTGAAAGGCCCTCACTCATGCGTCTCCGCAACGCCATGCTCGCCGCCGCCAGCGCCGTCGCCCTCGTCCTCGCCGTCCCGTTCTCCGCGAATGCCGCGACGGGCGACTTCCTCTACAAGGTCGGCCCCGGGGTCCCCGTGGGCCTGGCCGACCCGCAGAGCCGCGAGTGCATCGACCTGCCGTGGACCACCGAGCAGGACCCGGGCTTCGCGCCGGAGAACCTCACCCAGTCCACGGCCACGGTCTTCCTGGACTTCGGCTGCTCGGGCGACGTCTTCTACGTCATGAACCCGGGCAAGAAGCTCGGTGACCGGCTGAAGCTGCGCTCCGTGGTCTTCTCCTGAGCGCCGGGGAGCGCGGGGTGGCCGGGGCCGGGCGGGCGGCGTAGGTTCGAACTGTCCGGCCCGGTCGCCGGCCCCTCGCCGTGCCCGTACGCCTGTCGTCGTCGCGCGGCCCGCCGTGCCCGTGGTCGGGCGCCGCAGCCTGGGCAGAGCGAAGGAGGGCCTGGGATGACCGGCAACGGCTACGCGCACCCCGAGGCGTTGGTCCGCACCGAATGGCTGGCCCACCACCTGGACGACGGGACGGTCCGGGTCGTCGAGGTGGACGAGGACACCGAGGCCTACGACCGGGACCACATCCCCGGCGCGGTCGGCTGGAACTGGACCACCGACCTGCACAGCCAGGTCGGCCGGGACTACATCGACCGCGACGGCGTCCAGCACCTGCTGCGGGCGGCCGGGGTCGAGGACGACACCACCGTGGTGCTCTACGGGGGCAACAACAACTGGTTCGCCGCCTACGCCTACTGGCTGTTGCGGCTGCGCGGCTTCGGGCCGGTGCGGCTGCTGGACGGCGGGCGCAAGAAGTGGGAGCTGGAGGAGCGGGAGCTCACCCGTGCGGTGATGGACTACCAGCACAGCGGGTTCCGGTTGAGCGGGCCCGAGCGGCCGGAGCTGCGGGCGCTGCGGGACGAGGTGCTGGCGAGGGCCGAGGTGTTCGCCAAGCCCGGGGCGGACGCGGTGCTGGTGGACGTCCGCTCGCCGGCCGAGTTCCGGGGCGAGCTGATCGCGCCCCCGCACCTGCCGCAGGAGCAGGCGCAGGTGCCCGGGCACATCCCCGGCGCGGTCAACATCCCGTGGTCCCAGGCGGCCAACGACGACGGGTCGTTCCGTTCGGCGGAGGAGCTGCGGGCGCTGTACGGGGGGAAGGGCGTGGAGCCGGAGCGCGAGGTGATCGCGTACTGCCGGATCGGCGAGCGGTCCGCGCACACCTGGTTCGCGCTCACCGAGCTGCTCGGGTACCCGCACGTGAAGAACTACGACGGCTCGTGGACGGAGTACGGCTCGTTGGTGCGGGCGCCGGTGGTGCTCGGGGCGTGAGGGGCAGGAAGGGCAGGAGGGGTGCGAGGGGCTTCAGGGGCCTCAGGGGTGGGTGAGGTGGCGTGACGGCTTCGCGGCTGGGCTGCGAAGCCGTCGTGTCGGCGGGTTTCTTTTCATGAACATCTCACCGGAGGGGAGTGGACGAGGGGCTGCCGGGACAAGGATCGATCCGACCCAATCGTTCCGGTGATCCCTGGAGGACCTCGTGCGCAAGAGGCTGATCGTCTCTGCTGCCAGTGCCCTGAGCCTGTTCCTGGCCGTTCCCGCCTCGGCTTCCGGCTTCCAGCCGGGCGCGGCCGGGGTCGGCGACCCGTACTACCCGACCTACGGCAACGGCGGGTACCGGGTCTCGCACTACGACATCCGGTTGAAGTACCAGCCCGCCACGGACGAGCTGGAGGGCACCACGACCATCCTCGCCACGGCCACCCAGGACCTCTCCCGGTTCAACCTCGACTTCGCGCTGGACGTCTCGGAGGTGCGGGTCAACGGCCGGGTCGCGAAGTTCGCCACCAGCGGTGAGCAGGAGCTGGAGATCACCCCCGCGCGGCCGCTCGCCAAGGGCTCCCAGGCCACCGTGGTGGTGCGCTACAAGGGTGTGCCCTCCACCGTGAAGAAGTACGGCTTCACCAGCTGGCACCGGACCCCGGACGGCGCCGTGGCGGCGAACGAGCCCGAGGCCGCCTGGTGGTGGTTCCCGAGCAACGACCACCCGAGCAACAAGGCCACCTACGACGTCTCGGTGCTGGTGCCGGACGGCAACCAGGTGATCAGCAACGGCGTGCTGACGGGCACCACCTCGCAGGCCGGCTGGACCCGGTACAGCTGGCGGGAGAACAAGCCGCAGGCGACGTACCTGGCCACGCTCGCGGTCGGCAAGTTCGACATCACCCGGGACACCACGCCGAGCGGGCTGCCGGTCTACAACGCGTACAGCAAGGACCTCGGCGAGAACGCGGACGCGGCGCGGGCGAGCGTCGAGCGCACCGGTGAGCTGGTGGACTGGCTGAGCGGCTACTTCGGCGAGTACCCGTTCAGCTCGGTCGGCGGCTACGTCCCCAATGTGCCGACCGGCTACGCCCTGGAGACCCAGACCCGGATCTTCTACAGCCCCCGGCAGTTCGCCCGGGGCACCAACACCTCGGTGGTCGTCCACGAGTTGGCCCACCAGTGGTACGGGGACAGCGTCTCGCTCTCCAAGTGGAGCGACATCTGGCTGAACGAGGGCTTCGCCCGGTACTCGCAGTTCCTCTGGTCCGAGCACGAGAACGAGGGCACCGCGCAGGAGCTCGCCGACTACGTCTACGCCTCGCACCCGGCCGACGACCCGTTCTGGAAGGTCAAGCCGGGCGACCCGGGCCCGGACGACCAGTTCTCCGGCGCGGTGTACGACCGGGGTGCGGTGGCCGTCCAGGCGCTGCGCAACGCCGTCGGGGACGAGAAGTTCTTCAAGATCCTGAAGGGCTGGCCCACCGAGCGCCGCTACGGCAACGCCACCATCCCGGAGTTCCAGGCCTATGCGGAGAAGGTCTCCGGGAAGAAGCTCGGGGACGTGCTGAACACCTGGCTGTTCACCCCCGGCAAGCCGGCGGTCGGGCCGGTGCCGCCGGGTGCCGCGGCCGCCGCCTCGCTGGCGCCGGCCGCGGGCCGGGTGGAGGGTCGGCTGCCGGCGGAGCCGAAGTCCTGGAAGCAGATCCAGGAGACCAACTCGGTGCACCAGTCCCACAGCTGACGACATGTCGGAATGGTCGGCGTGACGGCTTCGGGGCGCGGGCGCGAAGCCGTCATGTCGGCGCATTTCTTTTTATGAACATCTCACCGGAAGGGAGTGGGGGAGGGGTTGACGGGACAAGGATCGGTTCAACCCCATCGTTCCGGTGATCCCTGGAGGACCATGTGCGCAAGAGGCTGATCGTCTCTGCTGCCAGTGCCCTGAGCCTGTTCCTGGCCGTCCCGGCCTCGGCTTCCGGCTTCCAACCCGGCGCGGACGGCGTCGGGGACCCGTACTACCCGACCCTCGGCAACGGCGGGTACCGGGTCTCGCACTACGACATCCGGTTGAAGTACCAGCCCGCCACCGACGAGCTGGAGGGCACCACGACCATCCTCGCGACGGCCACCCAGGACCTCTCCCGGTTCAACCTCGACTTCGCGCTGAAGGTCTCGGAGGTGCGGGTCAACGGCCGGGTCGCGACCTTCGCCACCAGTGGCGACCAGGAGCTGGAGATCACCCCCGCGCGGCCGCTCGCCAAGGGCGACCAGGCCACCGTGGTGGTGCGCTACAAGGACGTGCCGTCCACCGTGGAGAGGTACGGCGGCTACACCGCCTGGCGCCGCACCCCGGACGGTGCGGTCGTGGCCGGCGAGCCCGTGTCGGCCGCGTGGTGGTACCCGAGCAACGACCACCCGAGCAACAAGGCGACCTTCGACGTCTCGGTGCTGGTGCCGGACGGCAACCAGGTGATCAGCAACGGCGTGCTGACCGGGACCAGTTCGCTGGCGGGCTGGACCCGGTACAGCTGGCGGGAGAACAAGCCGCAGGCGACCTACCTGGCGACCCTGGCGATCGGCAAGTTCGACATCACCCGGGACACCACCGCGAGCGGGCTGCCGGTCTACAACGCGTACAGCAAGGACCTGGGCGACAACGGCGCCGCGGCGCGGGCGAGCATCGAGCGGACCGGCGAGCTGGTGGACTGGCTGAGCGGCTACTTCGGCGAGTACCCGTTCAGCTCCGTCGGCGGCTACGTCGCCAACACCTCGTCCAGTGGCGCCCTGGAGACCCAGACCAGGGTCTCCTACGGCCCCGGGCTGTTCGCCCGGGGCACCAACACCTCGGTGGTCGTGCACGAGCTGGCCCACCAGTGGTACGGCGACAGCGTCTCGCTCTCCAAGTGGAGCGACATCTGGCTGAACGAGGGCTTCGCCGAGTACTCGCAGTTCCTCTGGTCCGAGCACGAGAACGAGGGCACCGCGCAGGCAGTGGCCGACTACATCTACGCCTCGCACCCGGCCGACGACCCGTTCTGGACCGTCAAGCCGGGCGACCCGGGTGAGGAGAACCAGTTCTCCGGTGCGGTGTACTTCCGCGGCGCGGTGGCCATCCAGGCGCTGCGCAACGCCGTCGGGGACGAGAATTTCTTCCAGATCCTCAAGGGCTGGCCCACCGAGCGGCGCTACGGGAACGCCACCATCCCGGAGTTCCAGGCGTACGCCGAGAAGGTCTCCGGCCAGAAGCTCGGGGACCTGCTGAACACCTGGCTGTTCACCCCGAGCAAGCCGGCCGTCGGACCGGTGCCGCCGGGTGCCGCGGCCGCGGCCTCGCTGGCGCCGGGCGCGGACGCCGGCCGGGACGCGGCGCCGGTCGAGCCGAAGTCCTGGAAGAAGATCCAGGAGGCCGGTTCGGTGCACGAGGGCCGGCACTGACGGCAGGGCGGTACGAGGGGGTTCGGGTCGGCGGTTCCGCGCGCGCTGCGGGGACCGTCGGCCCGGCCTATGCCTCCCCGGGGCCGTCCGCCGCCAGCAGTTCGGTGTGGCGGCGGACGGCGAAGGGTATGAGCTCGCGGACCGGGACCAGGCGGCAGGGCGCGGCGCCGACCAGGACCTCGCGGATGCCTGCCAGCTCCTCGAACTCCCGCCCCACGACCGGGAAGTGGGTGTCGTTGTCGTCCCCCACGTCCGGTGCCTCGATCCAGACCCGCTCGCCCTGGATCGCCATCGGGAAGCGGCGGAGCTTGAGCCGGCGGTTGGGGGCGAAGGTCTCGGCGTAGTGCAGGAAGGTGTTGCGGTTGTGGCCGACGCCGACCAGCAGCACGTGCCCGCCGAGGTCGTGCAGCGCGCCGAACGGCGACTCCCGGCCGACGGCGAAGCCGAGCGAGCGCCGGGCGGTGACCTCCCGGGCGTGCGCGCCGACGGCGGCGACCGAGACCTGCGGGTGGGTGCTGCGCAGGCTCTCCGGCAGGGCGCGCAGCGCCTCCGCGACCGCGCCCGTGTCGCAGGGGAGCCCGGCGTGGAACAGCGGGACGGCGGCCCGGAGTTCGGCCAGCTCGGGGCCGGGCGGGCCGCTGTGCCCGGGGGCCGGGTCGTGGACCGTGCCGGAGGTGAAGGCGGGCACGGCGACGGTGCCGCCGGGCCCGACCGCCTCGCGCAGGCCGGCCACCACGGCCGCCGCGCCGCCCTCGACCCGGCCGAGGCTGGAGAGCGAGGAGTGCACGATCAGTGCCATGCCCTCACGGACGCCCACCCGGTGCCAGCCCTCCACGAGGTCGGCGGTGGTGAGCGGGCGGGTGCCCGGTGTGGTCATGGTGCCCCCTGGTGACGGCGGTGCGGTTGGTACTGGATGGTTCGGGGCCGACCATAGCGGGTGGCACTGACAGTGGGTCAGGACGGGGGTGCCCTGGGTCAGGTCGTGGTCGGCCGGACGGCGGGGTGGCCGGCCGGGAGGCGGGGGTAGTCGGTGTAGCCGGTGGCCTCCTGGCCGTAGAGGTGGGTGGGGTCGACGGGGGTGAGCGGGGCGTTCGCGGCGAACCGTTCCGGCAGGTCGGGGTTGGCGATGAAGGCGCGGCCGTAGGAGACCAGGTCGGCCAGGCCGGCGGCCAGCACGGCCTCGCCGCGCTCCCGGTCGGTGGCGGCGCGGTTCTCGCCGACGTTGCCGATCAGCGTGCCGGACCAGCGCGGGCGCAGGTCGGCCAGGGCCGGGTAGTCGTCGTTGTCGGTGAGGTGGAGGTAGGCCAGGCCGAGGCCGTCGAGTTCGGCGAGCAGGGCGCGGTAGACGGGGGCGGGGTCGGCCTCGTCCATGCCGAACTGCGGGTTGCCGGGGGACAGCCGCAGGCCGAGGCGGTCGGGGCCGATGGCCTCGGCGACGGCGGTGACCAGTTCGATCGGGAAGCGCAGCCGGTCGGCGAGGGTGCGGGGGCCGTACTCGTCGGTGCGCAGGTTGGTGTTGTCGGCCAGGAACTGGTGGATCAGGTAGGAGTTGGCGCCGTGCAGTTCGACGGCGTCGAAGCCGGCGGCGAGGGCCAGGCGGGCGGAGTCGACGTGGTCGGCGACGGTGCGGCGGATCTCCTCGCGGGTCATGGCGCGCGGGGTGACGGCCTCGGCCTTGCCGCCGTCCTTGACGTGCACCGGGCCCGGGGCCGGGACGGCGGAGGGGCCGGCCGGGACGTCGCCGAGCAGCCGGTTGAGCGGGTGGCCCTGGCGGCCGCCGTGCATCAGCTGGGCGGCGATCCGCCCGCCGGCGGCGTGCACGGCCCCGGTCACGGCGCGCCAGCCGGCCGCGTGCGCGGGCGTCTCCAGGCCGGGCAGGCGCCAGCCGGACTGGCCCTGCCGGCTGGGCCAGATGCCTTCGGTGACGATCAGGCCGGCGCTCGCGCGCTGGGCGTAGTACTCGGCGACGACGGGCAGCGGCGTGCCGTCCTCGGCGGCCCGGTAGCGCGTCATCGGGGCCATGACGACGCGGTTCGGCAGGTCGAGCGCGCCGAGGCGGTACGGGGTGAGCAGGGATGCGGTGGCGGTCGTGGTCATGCCGGTACGGTAGAACTTGACATCACTGTCAGGTTCAAGCGCGGACGGCTGCCCCGTCCGCCGGCGCGGCCGCCTCGGTGAGGATCAACTCCTCGATCCCGTACAGGAACCGCTCCATCGCGGGGCGCGGCAGCAGGGCCGGGTCCGCCGTCATGGCCAGGCTCAGCGCCTCGGCGGACTGCAGGGCGTCCAGGGCGTAGGTCAGGCCGGGGCGCGGCTCGAAGTCCACCGGCCAGCTGAGGGTGGTGTGCTCCTCGCCGGGGGCGGCCGGGGCCGGGAGCAGCTCCCGGGTGTCGTTGAACACGCAGGAGCGGTCGGCCAGTTGGACCCCCTCGGCGGTCAGTCGGTCGATCTCGGCGGCCAGGGCCAGCCTGTCGTAGTACGCGTGGCGGTAGGTGCCGATCGCTGCGGCGTGGGTGCGGCGCACGACCTCGCCGAACTCGGCGGTGGCGTCCGGGAGATGGAACAGGCCGTCGCCCGCGATCACGCCGACCGCGTTGGCCAGCTCCGGCAGGAAGCGGTTGTTGACCACGACGTTCAGCACGGCCTCGGTGGAGCCGGCGAGCCGGGCGGTCATCGCGGCCGTCGCGGCGAGCAGCACCGAGCCCGTGCTGACCCGGTGCCGGGCCGCGACCCGCTCGACGGCCCGGGGCAGGGCGGGGGAGCGGAGCACCGCGTTCGGGAACCGGGCGGGCTCTGCGGTGGTCGGCGGGAGGGGGTGGGACGGGAAGAGTCGGGGCGGGCCGAGCCGGAGCTTGCGCACGAACTGCTTGCGGGCCCCCGCGTCGCGCCGCCGGCCGCGTTCGGAGGTCTGGAACTCGGCTTCCTCCAACGGCTGTTGGGCTGGTTCGCGCAGCTCGGCCAGCTCCTCGGGGGAGCTTCCGAGGCAGAGCGCGGACAGGTCGGCGACCAGCCGGCTCATCCCGGAGCCGTCCACCGCGGTGTGCGAGAGCACCAGGCTGATGTGCCGGACCAGCCCGCCCGCCGTCACCGCGCCGACCCGCACCGGCCACTGGGTGGCGGTGTCGAAGGGCTGTGCCGCCAGCTCCTCGTGCAGCCGGGTGCCGAGTTCGGCCGGGTCCTCGTGCTCCCCGGCGGGCCACAGGTGGACGTCCAGGGTGCCTTCGCCGTCGACGAGTTGGCGGAGGCCCCCGGCCTCGTCGGGGCACAGCCGGGTGTGCAGCGAGTCGTGCAGGTGCAGCAGTCGCTCCAGGGCGGCGAGCAGGACGGGCAGGGGCAGCCCCGGGTCCAGCGGCGCGGCGGTGGCGATGTTGTAGCGCGGCGCGTCGGCCGGCGGCAGCCGTCGTACGGCGTCCCAGATGGCCCGTTGGCCCCAGGTGGCCGGTCCGGCCCCGGTCCGTCCGGACGAGAAGGCGAGCTCCAGCAGTTGGCGAGTGGTCACCGATCGGCTCTCCGTAGTGCGGTGGTCGTGGCGTCGTGGCGTCGTGCCGGTGCGTTGGGAGCGCGGGTGCTGCTGGGGAGAGTGTGGCGCACCGCCCGTCGTGCGTCGAGGGTCGTGCGGCCGTCCGCGCCCGGCGGCCGTCGGGGGTTCGGGGCTTCCAAAAGTCTCTTGATGTGAAGTATCTTGATATCGAGATTGATGCCGATCGCGCGACTCGCGCCACGCACACGACGGGGGCCTGCCATGCGGGGGAACGGACTGATAGCGCAGCTGCGGCGGCCGCCGGGCGGGCGGGACGCGCGGATCATGCTGCTGGCGCAGTGCGTCGACCGGACCGGCACGGGGGTGTGGGCAGCGGCCTCGGTGCTCTACTTCACCTACGTCTGCGGGATGGACGCGCGGCAGCTGGGACTGCTGCTCGGGGTCGGGGCGGTGGCGGGGATCGCCGGGTCCCCGCTGGCCGGGCGGGCGGCCGAACGGGTGCCGGTGCGGTGGCTGCTGATCGGCTGCCACCTGCTGCGGCTCGGGGCGATGGGGCTGCTGCTGGTGGTCGACGACTTCGCCGCGCTGCTGCCCGTGGTGGCCCTGATCTGCCTGGCCGAACGGGCCGCCAAGACCCTGGAGATGCTGTTCGCGACCCGGGTGGCGGGCGAGCGGCGGGCCACCTACCAGGCGCTGTTCCGCAGCGTGGCCAACGCCGGGTACGCGCTCGGCGCGGGTGTCGCGGCGATCGGGCTGGCGGTCGGGACCACCGCCGCCTACCGGGTGCTGATCCTGGCCAACGGGCTGTCCTACGTGCTGGCCGCCGTGCTGGTCTGGCGCACCCGGGAGCCGTCCGGGCGCGGCCTGGTCGCGGCGAAGGCCGGGGAGGCGCCCGCCGGGGCGGCGGCCGCGCCCAGTCCCTGGCGCGACCGCGGCTACCTGCGGTTCGTCCTGCTGGACATGCCGCTGAACCTGGACGACTCGGTCCTCAACGTCGGGCTGCCGCTCTGGCTGGTCCACCACACCGGCGCGCCGCACGCCGTCGTCCCGGTCTTCCTGGTGCTCAACACGGTGCTCGTGGTGCTGCTGCAACTGCGGGTCTCCGCCTGGGCGGAGGGCGCGCTCGGGGCGGCCGCGGCGGTCCGCTGGTACGGGGTGACGGTGCTGGGCGGCTGCCTGCTGATCGCGCTCGCCACCGGCGCCGGACCGGTCCTGGCCTCGGTCGCGCTGCTGGCCGCGGCGATGCTGATCACGCTGGCGGAACTGCTGCGCTCGGTGAGCTCCTGGGAGCTGGCGGTCGTGCTGGCCCCGCCGGGCGCCCAGGCCTCGTACCTCGGGGTCGCCGGGATGTCCCAGTCGGTGCAGAAGTCGGTGGGGCCGCTGCTGCTGACCGGGGTGGTGATGGCGGCCGGGCCGGTCGGCTGGCTCGGGCTCGGCGCGGCGACCGTCGGCCTCGGCGCGCTCCAGCGCCGGGCCAGCCTGCGGCGGCTGGCGGCGCTGGGCGGGGCGGCCGGCGGTGCGGGGGCCGAGTCGGCGCGGCCGGTCACGGCCTCGGTGGGCTGAGTCGCTACGGAGTCGGTGCGGGGGAGTCCCGGGACAGCGCTGGGGGAGGAATGGGGGACATCCCCCATTCCTCCCCCAAGTAGCTGAGCACCGCGGCCCGTTCGGGCCGGAGCCGGTTAGCGTGCGGTCATGACTTCGATCATGGGTTCGACCCTGCGCAGGCACCTCGTCGTGGCGGCCGGCGTCACCGTGCTGCTCGCCGCCAACGCGGCCACCGCCGTCGCCCGCCCGGCCGGTCCGTCCGTCGCCGAGCAGTTGCGCCGGGACGCCGCGGCGATCCACGACCTCGGCATCAGCGGCGTGCAGGCCCGGGTGATCGGGCCCGACGGCCGCCAGACGGTCGCCACCAGCGGCACCGCCGACGTCACCACCGGCCGCCCGGTCTCCCCCGACGGCTACTTCCGGATGGCCAGCACGGCCAAGACGATGGTCGCGACCGTGGTCCTCCAACTGGAGGCCGAGGGACGGCTGTCACTGGACGACACGCTCGGCCACTGGCTGCCGGAGGTGGTGCGGGCCAAGGGCGGAGCCGGCGGCGGGACCACCGTCCGCGAACTGCTCCAGCACCAGGGCGGCATCGTGGACCACCTGCCAGGATACGACTCGAAGGACGGATACGAGCGGGAGCGCTACAAGGTCTACCAGCCCGAAGACCTGGTGGCCGGGGCGGAGTTCGGCACGGACAAGAGCTGGAGATACTCCAACGTCGGCTACCTCCTGCTCGACATGGTCGTCGAGCGGGCCACCGGCCGCCCCGCCCACCGGGAGGTCGAGGAGCGCATCCTGCGCCCGCTCGGCCTCGACCGGACCCGGCTGATGGGCACCTCGCCCACCCTGCCCCGGCCGCACGCCCAGGCCTACCAGCTCTTCCCCGACCCCGACGGCCGGGTGGACGTCACCGAGCAGGTGCCGATGGACCAGGGGCTCTCCTGGGCCACCACCACGCGGGACGAGAACGTCCTCCTCCGCGCACTGCTCGCGGGCCGGCTGCTGCCGGCGCGGCAACTGGCCGAGATGCGGCGGACGGTGCCCGTGGACGACCAGACCTCGGAGATGTGGCACGGCGGCGAGTACGGGCTCGGCCTGGTCAAGCGCTCGCTGACCTGCGGCGGGACCTACTGGGGCCACGACGGTGGGGACGGCGGCTTCATCACCCTCAACGGCGTCACCGAGGACGGGAAGCGCAGCGCCGTGGTCTCCATGTCCGAGGCGCTCGGCGACAGTTGGGACCACATCAAGGCCCAGGAGGACGCGGCCTCGAAGCTGATCGACCACGCCCTGTGCGCCGGGAGCCCCCGCGCCAGCTGAGCGGGCGTCGGACTCTGTGATCGACGACCGCATCGTCCGAGGGGAGGGTCGTGCGGGTAGGGAACGTCTCCTCCCCGGGGTGTACGCGGATAGGTCGTAGGGTCGAGGGCGCGTCGTCCCGAGGGGCGATGACCGGCGGGTGCCGGTGGCCACAGGGTGAGGCCATGACGGAAGTGAAGAACATGAAGGAACGTCAGTTCCCATCGAAAATAAGGCGGTTCACCTCGGGCGCGCTAGCGGTCGGGCTGACGTCCGCGCTGCTGACGGCCCTGGTGCCCGCCGTGGCCCAGGCCGCCGGCACCGACCTCGGGACCGGCCCCGACGCCGACCGGGGCGGCTGGACCGCGAAGATCAGCCGGACCGAGTACGGCGTCCCGCACGTCCTCGCCCGCGACTTCGGCGGCCTCGGCTACGGCTACGGGTACGCCTTCGCCCAGGACAACCTCTGCCAGCTCGCCGACCAGGTGCTCACCGTGCGCGGCGAGCGCTCGCGCCACCTCGGCCCGGACGGCGAGTCCGTGGACCGGGTGAGCAACCTGGTGAGCGACACCTACCAGCAGGGCCTGCTGCGCGCCGGGACGGTGCGGCGGCTGCAGGCCGCCCCCGCGCCGCTCGGCCCGACCGACGAGGTGCGGCAGCTGGTGGACGGCTACGTCGCCGGGTACAACCGCTACCTGCGCGACACCGGCCCCGACCACCTGCCGGACCCGTCCTGCCGGGGGAAGGCCTGGGTCGGGCCGATCACCGCGGACGACCTGTGGAACATCCTCTACGCCGCCAACACCCTGGCGGGCAGCGGCGCCGCCAAGCAGCAGATCGCCACGGCCGTCCCCGCGGCCTCGACCGGGCCCGCATCCGGCGCGTCGCGCGCCGAAGCCGCCGGACCCGCGGCGGACGCACCCCGGATCGCCGCCCCCGGGCACTCCGCCGACAACCCCGAACTCGGCAGCAACGCCTGGGCGATCGGGCGCGACGCCAGCCGCGACGGCACCGGCCTGCTGCTGGCCAACCCGCACCTCCAGTGGGCCGGCGAGCAGCGCTTCTACCAGGCCCAGCTGACCATCCCCGGCGTCCTGGACGTCGCCGGCGCCGGACTGTACGGCATCCCGTTCCTCCAGATCGGCCACACCCGCGGCCTCGCCTGGAGCCACACCACCAGCTACGCCGATCACTACACCCTCCACCGGCTCAGCCTGGTGCCCGGCGACCCGACCGCGTACCTGGTGGACGGCAAGGCCGAGCGGATGGCCCAGGAGACCGTCAAGGTCACCGTCCGGGCCGCCGACGGGACGCTCTCCACCGTCGACCGGAGCCTCTACCGCTCCCGCCACGGCTACGTCCTCGCCGACGGCTGGACCGGGGAGCACGCCTACACCCTCGGCGACGCCAACGCCGAGAACCTCCGCTCCCTGAACCAGTGGCTGGCGGTCGGCCGCGCCCAGAACCTCGACCAGCTCCGCCAGGCCCAGCGCACCTACCAGGGCCTCCCGTGGGTGTACACCACGGCCGTCGACTCCACCGGCACCACCTGGTTCACCGACGCCTCCGCCGTCCCGAACCTCCCCGACGCCCAGCGCGACCGCTGCCTGGTCGCGGGCGGCGGCTTCGGACAGGTGCTGGACGGCTCGACCGCCGCCTGCGACCCGGGCACCGACCCGGACGCGCTCGTGCCCGGCGTCTTCGGCCCCGCCAACCAGCCGGGCCTGACCCGTACCGACTACGTCGCCAACTCCAACAACGGCCCGTACCTGACCAACGCGGAGGCCCCGCTCACCGGCTTTCCCGCCATGTACCAGGGCGCCTCCGCGCGGATGCTGCGCAGCCAGCTGGGCCTGCGGATGATCGCCGACCGCCGGGCCGGCACCGACGGCCTCGGCGCCCCCGGGTTCACCCTCGCCTCGCTCCAGGCGACGATGTTCGGCAACCGGGTGCAGAGCGCCGAACTCGACCGCGACGACGCCGTGGCGCTGTGCCGCGCCCACCCGGAGATCGCCGCCTCCGACGGCAGCCGGGTCGACGTCCGCCCGGCCTGCGACGCGCTCGCCGCGTGGAACACCCGGGCCGACGCCGACAGCCGGGGCACCGTGCTCTGGCAGGCGTACCGGGACGCGCTGGCGGGGACCGGCACGACCGCCTGGCAGACGGTCCCGGCCGACCCGGCCAGGCCGCTGACCACCCCGCGCGGCATCGACGCCGCCAACCCCGACGCCCAGCGCGCCCTGGCCGACGCGGTGAAGGGCATGGCCGCCCGCGGCCTGCCGGTGGACGCCCCGATCGGCCTCGTCCAGCGCTGGGCGGGCATCCCGCTGCACGGCTGCTCCCACCAGCTGGGCTGCTTCAACGTGCTGACGGCGGGGCCGGATTCGGGCACCGGCGGCGGCACCTACCCGACGAACCTCGGCAGCGTCCCGCACGGCGGCACCTTCCTGATGGCCACCGAGCTGACCGACCGGGGCCCGCGCACCAGGACGCTGCTCACCTACGGCGAGTCCGCCGACCCGACCTCGCCGCACTTCACCGACCAGACCCGCGTCTACGCCCGCAAGCAGTGGGTGACCGAGCGCTTCACCGAGGCCGAGATCCGCTCCGCGCCGGGCCTCGGCGTCACCGTCCTGCGGCGCTGACGCGCCGTCGTACCGGCCTCCGGGCCGCCGCCGTTCCCGGAACGGCGG
>NZ_JBHUAL010000211.1:0-16973 GCF_042789775.1 Kitasatospora sp. NPDC056800
GGTTCCCTCCCGGGTGGGCCGCCGCCGTGTGAGGAGCGCGGTGCTCAGGTGGTGGTGCCCCCGGCGCCGCCGGCGCCCGCACCGGACCCGCCGGAGCCGGGCAGCCCCGGGATGGTCGGCAGCTTGCCCTTGTAGTCGGTGATGCCCTTGACGATGGTGTCCATCACCGCGACGTCCGGCGACTTGTCGGCGATGTCGAAGCCGAAGTGCACCGAGACCAGCGACTTCCCGTCGGCGGACGGGAAGACCACGGTCTGCACGTAGCCGTTGTTGCCCTTGGGCGCGTCCACCTTCCAGCGGACCAGGTAGCCGTCCTGGCCGTTGACCTTCACGGCCTCGGACTTGAGCTCCTGGTGCCCGGTGACGTCGCCGTACGCGGCCTTGGCGGCCGCCGCGATGTCGGCCTTGGCCGCCGCCTGGGCGTCGGTGCCGCCGCCGTCGATCCGGCCGGTGTTGGCCCCGCCGAGGGAGCAGGTGTTCTTGCCGTCCACGCAGGTGTACGAGCCGACGCTGAGCATGGCGTAGCCGTCGGTGGTGGTGCCGGCCTCCCAGCCGTCCGGGACCGGCAGGGTGAGCTTGTTGACCACGTCGATCGCCTGGTCGGTGCTCGGGCGGGTCTTGCCGCCGCCGTTGCCGTTCCCGCCGCCGCCCTTCCCGCCGTTCCCGCCGTTGCCCCCGTTGCCGCCCTTGCTGTCCCCGCCCCCGCCGTTGCCGGGGTCGCCGAAGCCCGGGAGGCCGCCCCACGGGCCGTAGCCGCCGCCCTGCGGCGCCGGGCGGGCGCTGCGCGGGGCGCGGTCGCTGTGGCCGTCCACCGCGAGGTAGGTGACCCCCGCGCCGACGGCCAGGCCGAGCAGGGCGGCGACGGTGGTCGCCAGCACCAGCTTCGAGGGCTTGCGGCGGGCCTTGCGCGGCGGCCCGGCGGGCGAGCCGTAGGCGGCGCCGAAGGGCGGCGGCTCCGGGTAGCGGACGGTCGGGCCGCTCTCCAGCACCTCGCCCTCCAGCACCGTGGTCTGCCCGGCCGCTCCCGGCCCCGGGGCAGCGGCGGCCGTCGGCTCCGCCTCCGGGGCCTGCGGTGCCGGGGCGTCCGAGGGTGCGGGCCGGGTGTCGGCCGTCCAGCCCTTGCCGTCCCACCACCGCTGCGGCCTCGGGTCGCCGGTGGTGTTCTTGGGGTCCGGGTACCACCCGGCGGGAATCTGCTCGCTCACGGTAGAGAATCTAAAGGCAGCCGGATAAACGCGAAATCAGCGCGGCCCGGAATTCCCGCCGTTTTCGATGAGATTCCGGTGAGAACCCCGGCTGCGGCCCTTCCGCGGCCCTTGTGCGGCCCTTGTGCGGCCCGACCGCCGAGCCCGCGGGCGGCTACAGCGGTGTGACGTACGCCCCGGAGATGCCGCCGTCCACCAGGAACTCGCTCGCCGTGATGAACGAGGAGTCGTCGCTGGCCAGGAAGGCCACCGCGGCGGCGATCTCCTCGGCCCGGGCGAACCGGCCGAGCGGGATGTGCACCAGCCGACGGGCGGCCCGCTCCGGGTCCTTGGCGAACAGCTCGCGCAGCAGCGGGGTGTCCACCGGCCCCGGCGAGAGCGCGTTGACCCGGATGCCCTCCCGGGCGAACTGCACGCCCAGCTCGCGGGACATCGCCAGTACCCCGCCCTTGGAGGCGGTGTAGGAGATCTGCGAGGTGGCCGCGCCCATCCGGGCCACGAAGCTGGCGGTGTTGATGATCGAGCCCCGCCCGTGCCGGCGCATGTACGGCAGCGCGGCCTTGCAGCACAGGTAGACCGAGGTCAGGTTGACCTCCTGGACCCTGCGCCAGGCGTCCAGGCCGGTGGTCAGGATCGAGTCGTCCTCGGGCGGCGAGATGCCCGCGTTGTTGAACGCGACGTCCACGCTGCCGCAGGTCTCGTACGCCTCGTCGAACAGCGCCTCGACCATGTACGGGTCGGTGACGTCGGTGTGCACGAACAGCCCGCCGACCTCCTTGGCGGCGGCCCGCCCGGTCTCCTCGTCGAGGTCGGCGCAGACCACCTTCGCGCCCTCCGAGGCGAGCCGGCGGGCGGCGGCCAGGCCGATCCCGCTGCCCGCGCCGGTGACCACGGCGGTGCGGCCGACCAGCCGTCGGCAGACGGGCTCGTCCGGCGCGGCGTGCTTCTCGCTCATCGGGCTGTCACTCCTCGCTGTGGATGAAGACGTTCTTGGTCTCGGTGAAGTGGCGCAGCGCATCCGGCCCCAGCTCGCGGCCCACCCCGGACTCGCCGAAGCCGCCGAAGGGCGTCCAGTAGCGCACCGAGGAGTGCGAGTTGACCGACAGGTTGCCCGCCCGTACGCCCCGGGCCAGGCGCAGCGCGCGGCCGACGTCCCTGGTCCAGATCGAGCCGGACAGGCCGTAGCGGGTGGCGTTGGCCAGCCGCAGCGCGTCGGCCTCGTCGGTGAACGGCAGGACGGCGGCGACCGGGCCGAAGATCTCCTCGGTGACGGCCGGGACCTCCGGGTCCTCGGGGGCGACCACCGTCGGCGGGTACCAGTAGCCGGGCCCGTCCGGGACCTTGCCGCGGGCCAGCACCGGCAGGTCGGGGGTGAGGTAGGAGGCCACCCGGCGGACCTGGGCGGCCGAGATCAGCGGGCCGAGCTGGGTCTGGGGGTCGGTCGGGTCGCCGGTGCGCAGGGTGTCGACGGCGGGCAGCAGCAGGGCGAGGAAGTCCTCGTACACCTCGCGCTGGACCAGGATCCGGCTGCGGGCGCAGCAGTCCTGGCCGCTGTTGTCGGCGAAGGAGAGCGGGTCGGCGGCGCGGGCCAGGTCGGCGTCGGCGAAGACGATGTTGGGGCTCTTGCCGCCGAGCTCCAGGGTGACCCGCTTGGCGCGGGCGGCGCAGCGGGCGGCGACCTCCTTGCCGACGAGGGTCGAGCCGGTGAAGACGATCTTGCGGACGGCCGGGTGGTCCACCAGGGCCCGTCCGGTGGTGGCGCCCGCGCCGGGGACGGTCTGGAACAGGCCCTCGGGCAGGCCCGCCGCGAGGGCGAGTTCGGCCAGCCGCAGAGCGGTCAACGGGGTGGCCTCGGCGGGCTTGAGCAGGACGGCGTTGCCGGCCGCCAGGGCGGGGGCGAAGCCCCAGGCGGCGATCGGCATCGGGAAGTTCCACGGCGCGATCACCCCGACCAGGCCGACCGGCTCGTGGAAGGTCACGTCCAGGCCGCCGGGGACCGGGATCTGCCGGCCGGTCAGCCGTTCCACTCCCCCGGCGGCGTACTCCAGCAGGTCCCGGACGTTGCCGGCCTCCCAGCGGGCGCTGGCCTGGAGGTGGCCGGCCTCCGCCACCTCCAGGGCGGCCAGCTCCGGGACGTGCACCTCGACCTGGTCGGCGAACCGGCGCAGCAGCCGGGCGCGTTCACCGGGGGCCAGCGCCGCCCAGCCGGCCTGGGCCTTCACCGCGCGCCGGACGGCCGCGTCCAGCTGCTCGGGGGTGGTGTCGGGGACGGTGGCGAGCACCTCGCCGGTGGCGGGGTTGCGGACCGTGCTGCTCCCGGCGGTCGCGTTCGGCTCGGTCACGGCTCACATCCGTTCGAAGGATCGGTAGCGCTCCCAGTCGGTGACCGCCCCGTCGTAGGCGGACTGCTCGACCCGGGCCATGTTCAGGTAGTGCTCGACCACGTCGTCGCCGAAGGCCTCGCGGGCCAGTGCGCTGTCCGCCCAGAGCCCGGCGGCCTCGCGCAGCGAGCCGGGCACCCGCGCGTACTCCTCGACCGCGTAGGCGTTGCCGAGGCAGGGCGCGGGCAGGTCCAGCTTGCGCTGCAGCCCGTGCAGGCCAGCCGCGATCATCCCGGCCACCGCGAGGTACGGGTTGACGTCGCCGCCCGGTACCCGGTTCTCCATCCGCAGGCCGGGGCCGTGGCCGACCACCCGGTAGGCGCAGGTGCGGTTGTCCCGGCCCCAGGCGACGGCGGTCGGGGCGAAGGAGCCCGGGCGGTAGCGCTTGTAGGAGTTGATGTTCGGCGCGTACAGCAGGCTGAACTCCCGCAGCGCGACCAGCTGGCCGGCCAGGAAGTGCCGCATGGTGTCGGTCATCCGGCCGTCCCGGTCGGCGAAGGCGGGGGCGCCGACGGTGTCGCGCAGCGAGAGGTGGATGTGGCAGCTGTTGCCCTCGCGCTCGTCGTACTTGGCCATGAAGGTGAGCGCGCAGCCGAGTTGGGCGGCGATCTCCTTCGCGCCGGTCTTGTAGACGCTGTGCTGGTCGCAGGTGGTGAGGGCGTCGGCGTAGCGGAAGGCGATCTCGTGCTGGCCGAGGTTGCACTCGCCCTTGGCGGACTCCACCACCAGGCCGGCACCGGCCATCTCGGTGCGGATCCGGGACAGCAGCGGCTCGACCCGGGCGGTGCCCAGCATCGAGTAGTCCACGTTGTAGAGGTTCGCCGGGGTCAGGCCGCGGTAGCCACCCAGCCAGGCCTGCTCGTAGGTGTCGCGGAAGACCAGGAACTCCAGCTCGGTGCCGATGTCGGCGGCCAGACCGTACTCGGCGAGCCGGGCGATCTGGCGGCGCAGCAGCTGGCGCGGGGCGGCGTCCACCGGGTGGCCGCCGTGCCGGGCGAGGTCGGCGGTGACCTGGGCGGTGCCGGGCTGCCAGGGGGTCAGCCGCAGGGTGCCGAGGTCGGGGCGCATCGCGAAGTCGCCGTAGCCGGTGGCCCAGGAGGAGAAGGCGTAGCCGTCCACGGTGTTCAGGTCGACGTCGACGGCCAGCAGGTAGTCGCAGGCCTCGGCGCCGTGCTCGGCCACCTCGTCGAGGAAGAACCGGGCGGCGAAGCGCTTGCCCTGGAGGCGCCCCTGCATGTCGGTGAAGGCGAGCGCGACGGTGTGCACCTCGCCGGTGTCCACCAGGGCGCGCAGCCGGTCCAGGGTCAGCGGCGGCCGGGGCGGCGAGCCCGCGGCGGCCCGTTCGGGCGTTTCGGACATACCGAACCCTCCTCCTCGATCACTCTTCGAGATCAAACGGTCACAGCGAACCGTACGGCCTGCGACTCGCGGGACGAAAGAGGGCGGGTGGGTGTCGGGCGCCCGTGGCGCGCCGACGCGCGTGGCTGACGGTCGATCAGGTGCTCCGGGGGGAGAATGCGCGCCATGGATCGCAGGCCTTTGATCGGCGTCAGCACCTACCTGGTGGACGCGAGTTGGAGCGATTGGCGGGGCCGCCGGGTGGCCCTTCTGCCCGAGCGGTACACCGCGCAGGTCCGGGACTCCGGCGGGATCGCGGTCCTGCTGCCGCCGGACGTCCCGGAGCGCGCCCCGGAGGTGCTGGCCCGGCTGGACGGCCTGGTGATCGCGGGCGGGCCGGACATCGACCCGGCGTACTACGGGGAGCCGGCCCACCCGGCGACGGAGGTGGCCTCGCCGGAGCGGGACGCCTGGGAGGTCGCGCTGCTGCGGTCGGCGCTGGCGGCGGGGATGCCGCTGCTGGCGGTCTGCCGGGGGATGCAGGTCCTGAACGTGGTGTGCGGCGGGACGCTGGTGCAGCACCTGCCGGACGTGGTGCCGGTGGACGTGCACGGCGGCTCGCCCGGGTGCTACGGCTCGCACCTGGTGCGGCCGGTGCCGGGGACGCTGCTGGGCGGGCTGCTGCCGGAGAGCGAGCTGGAGGTGCCGACCTTCCACCACCAGGCCGTCGACCGGGTGGGGGCGGGCCTGCGGGTGAGCGCCCACGCGCCGGACGGGACGGTGGAGGCGGTGGAGGGGCCGGGGTTCGCGCTCGGGGTGCAGTGGCACCCGGAGCAGGGGGACGACCTGCGGCTGATGCGGGCCCTGGTCCGGGCGGCCACCGCGGCGGTCCTCGACGCGATGGCGCTGGGGTAGATCAACTGGGCGCGGGGGAACGGGAGTTCGGGAGGCCGGCCGGGTGCGGAGTGAGCCGGATCCGGCCGCCCGGACGGGAACGACAACGGTCACCAGTACAACCTTTGGATCTTTGTCGATTCTGCGGTTCACTTCGGTTGCGGGGCGGTCGTATCGCGCCCCCTTTCCCACCCGTGCGCCCAGAGAGGACTTCCATGGCCGGGCACGAGCACTCGCACGATGATCATGCGCATGACCAGAGGCACTCGCCCTCGCACTCGCACGGCTCCGGGGGGCACGCGCATGGTTCCGGCGGGCACTCCCACGGCTCCGGGGGGCACTCCCACGGCTCCGGGGGACACGGCGGCCACTCGCACGGCGTCGCCGCCGACGCGGACCGCCGCTGGCTGCTCAGCGCCCTCGCCCTGATCGTCGTCTTCATGGCCGGCGAGGTCGTGGTCGGCTTCGCCGCCCAGTCCCTGGCCCTGATCTCGGACGCGGCGCACATGCTCACCGACGCCGCCTCGATCGTGCTCGCGCTGATCGCCATGCGGCTCGCCGCCCGCCCGGCCCGGGGCGGCTACACCTACGGCCTCAAGCGCGCCGAGATCCTCTCCGCGCAGGCCAACGGGGTCACCCTGCTGGTGCTGTCGGCCTGGCTGGGCTACGAGGCGGTCACCCGGCTGTTCGAGCCGCCGCAGGTCACCGGCTCGCTGGTGCTGATCACCGCGCTGATCGGGATCGTCGTCAACCTCGCGGCCACCTGGTGCATGTCCAAGGCCAACCGCAGCTCGCTGAACGTCGAAGGCGCCTTCCAGCACGTCCTGACCGACCTGTACGCCTTCATCGCCACCGCCGTCGCCGGCGCGATCGTGCTGACCACCGGCTTCGCCCGGGCCGACGCCATCGCCTCGCTGATCGTCGTCGCGCTGATGCTCAAGGCCGGCATCGCGCTGGTCCGGGACTCCGGACGGATCTTCCTGGAGGCCGCCCCGGCCGGGATCGACCCGGACGCCGTCGCCGACCGGATGGTCACCGAACCTCTGGTCGAGGAGATCCACGACCTGCACATCTGGGAGATCACCTCCGGCCAGCCCGCCCTGTCCGCACACATCCTCGTCACCCCCGGCGGCGACTGCCACGCGGTGCGGCGCTCCCTGCAGCGCCGGCTCTCGGACGAGTACGGCATCACCCACTCCACCCTCCAGGTCGACCACGTCGGCGAGGACGAGGCCGGCGCGCTGCTGCAGATCGCCACCCCGCCCGACTCCACCGCCGCCCCCAACGGCGCCTCCGCCGCCTCCTCCGCCGCCGAGCACTGCGCCGACTCCCACGGCCCGGTCCACCGCGCCGGACCGCACGAGCACTGAGAACCGGCGGTCCGTCACCGCCGTACGGCATGATCTGAGACGTGACCGCACCGCGACTGATGCTGCTCGACTCCGCCAGCCTGTACTTCCGGGCCTACTACGGCGTACCGGACACCCTGCGCTCGCCGCAGGGTGAGCCGGTCAACGCCGTCCGCGGCCTGCTGGACTTCATCGCCCGGCTGGTCCACGACCACCGGCCCGACCAGCTGGTCGCCTGCATGGACGCCGACTGGCGCCCGCAGTGGCGGGTCGACCTCGTCCCCTCCTACAAGACCCACCGGGTCGCCGAGGCCGCCGAGGACGGCGAGGAGGAGGTGCCCGACACCCTGGCCCCGCAGGTCCCGGTGATCGAGCAGGTGCTGGACGCCCTCGGCATCGCCCGGGTCGGCTCCCCCGGTTACGAGGCGGACGACGTGATCGGCACCCTCACCGCCCGCGCCACCGGCCCGGTGCAGATCGTCACCGGCGACCGCGACCTCTTCCAGCTGGTCGACGACGCCCGCGGGATCACCGTGCTCTACCCGGTCAAGGGCATGGGCAACCTCCAGGTCACCGACGACGCGCTGCTCCAGGAGAAGTACGGCGTACGCGGCGCCCAGTACGCCGACATGGCCGCCCTGCGCGGGGACCCGTCCGACGGCCTGCCCGGCGTCAAGGGCATCGGCGAGAAGACCGCCGCCCAACTGATCAACGAGTACGGCGACCTCCCGGCCATCCGCGCCGCCGCCCTCGACCTCGGCTCCAAGCTCACCCCGGCCCGCCGCCGCAACATCGTCGAAGGCGCCGCCTACCTCGACGTCGCCCCCACCGTCGTCCGCGTCGCCCCCGACGCCCCCCTCCCGGACTTCGACCCGGTCCTCCCCCGCGAACCCCTCTACCCCATGACCCTGGAGGAACTCTCCACCCGCTGGGGCCTCGGCACCTCCCTCGACCGCCTCCTGGAATCCCTCGCCACCCGCTGAGCCCGATTCCACCCCGGGGCCCGCACGTTCGCCTCGAACGCGCGGGCCCCTGCCCTACCGGCCGACCGCTACGCGGCCGGCCAGCCGTGGTGCGCCAGGCCGCCGGGGTCGGTGAGGGCGCCGCGGATGCCTGCGGCGGGGTACGGGATCAGGTCGTCGGGCAAGCCGCCCTCGGCGAACCAGCGCAGGTCCAGGCACTTCTCGGGTTCGCGGTTGACGGGCTCCCCCTGCCACTCGGTGGCGAGGTAGAACAGGCCGAGGCGCAGGGGCGCGGGGGCCTGGTGGTGCAGGACGGTGTAGGCGAGGCGGAGGCGGGCCGGGTCGGTCGTGATGCCGGTCTCCTCCGCCAGCTCGCGGGCGGCGCCGTGGGCGGGCTTCTCCCCTGGGTCGAGTTTGCCGCTGGGGGCGTGCCACTGGCCATAGCCATAGGGGCCGCCGCGCTGGGAGAGCAGGATCTTGCCGTCCGGGGTGCGCAGGACGACGTGGACGTCCACGATCGGGAGCGGGGCAGGGCCGATGTCGCTGATTGTGCTCATGTCCTCTCTAACTCCCGTACGGGATTTCGGTGTTGATCGTCCGGTGCGATACCGCTTCCAGGATTGCCTGTGCGGTGTCGGGCTCCGTGGTCAGCAGGACTGCGAGGTCAGGGACGTCCGCGCCGCGTAGGCGGCGGCGAGGAGGATCTCGGAGTCCACACAGTTGGCACCCTGGAGGACGAGGCCGAAGGGCAGGTGTCAGCCCAACAGTTTCGGAGCCCAGCGGCCTCGCTCGACCCGAGCGAGGCCGCAAAGCCATGTCGCCGGGGCCGACCGATCAGGCGGCTCAGGCGGCGGCACCGTACTCGCGCGTCAGCCTCCGGACTTCGGCGTCCTTGAAGGCCAGTACCTCCTCCACGATCCCGCTCTTCGGCAACTCGGCCACGGGCACGCAGAGGTCCATCCGCTGAATGCAGATGCCCACCATGTACTCCCCCTGATCAGTGAGGTACAGGCGGATGCCGTAGTAGCCCTCCTCGCAGTCCGTGTCGTTGTTGAACCGGCACGACGCGCAGGTGTCAGGGAGCCGCACGGGCAGCAGCCGCTTGACGTACACCGCCCGGCTGCCGAGCGCCCGGTAGAGGGTGCGCTCGTCGGAGGTCCCGGCGGTGAACGTCCGGAGCACCGGTTCCGCGCCGACCCGGGCCAGCACTTCGGAGATCGCCGCGACCGACTCCGGCCCGTCCTGGATGCTGGTGAGCATCCGCACGTCCGCGAACTGGCCGTACGACTCGACCAGGTTGACGACCCGGCCGACGTGGGCCATTCCGGGGACGACGATGTTCACGGAGGCCTTCACGCCGTTGGAGACGGCGGCACGGATGGTCTGCTCCGCCGCCCGGATCTTCGCCTCGGCCAGACTCGGCGTCCTGAAGCGCTCGTCTCCTGTCACTCGAACGTGAGCCGGGGAATCGCTTCGACGTCGATCCCGTACCGGCGGTAGACCTTGGTGGTGTTCTCGCTCGTCAGCTCCTCCAGGGGGAGCTTGAGCGCGAGGGCGGTCGCGTGGACGTGTTCGGCGCTGTCGCCCTCGATCTCCAGGTAGGGGGGAATCAGCGGCCAGTGGTCGATCTCGATGGCCGCGCCACCGAGCGTCCAGGAGGACCGACGGTTCTCCTGGTACGCCTTCGGCTGGTAGCCGAGCTTGCCGAGGAGCGTGTTCGCGGCGTCGAAGTCACCGACGGTCGTCTCCGTTTCGGCCACGCCGTCGATCGCGTCGGAGTGGATCTCCTTGACGCACAGGGTGACGTCGGTGCCCGTGTCACGCAGCCGGACCCACGCTCCCGGCCGGCCGGGGATGTCGTAGACGTAGCGGCGCTGGAAACGGTCGACCACGTGCTCGGCCCCGGCCTCGGCGAGGAGAACGCGGATCTCCTTCGGATCGACGTCGAGGATCTTCGCTTCGAACTCAGTTGCGGTCATGGGGAATTGCCTTCCTCGATGCGGTGCGGGCATACGAGCGCACGGTATCGGCGATGCTGCGAGCCACCTCGGCAGGCGTGCGGTCGGTGCCGTCGACCCGCAGCAGTCCGAACGCCCGGTACACGCGGGATCTTTCGGCCACGTTCGGCTCCTCCCGCCGGTGCCAGGAACTCAGCGTTCCCAGCTCGGCCCGCCGCCGAAGCCGCTCCTGGCGGACGCGTTCGCCCACCTCCAGCAGAATCGGCACATGCGGGAGGAGGACTCCCTCCGGGTACTCCGGCGCGCAGTCGTGACCCATCGCCCTGTGCGTGGCGATGGTGCGCGGGAAGTAGGAATCGACCACCACGGTCCGGCCCGCCCCGACAACCGCGCGAGCGGTCTCGGACTTGATGTGATTGGCCATCATCCACCAGTGGAACCGCGCTGCCAGGATGTCGGCGGCGTCCACCTCCGCACGCATGCGGGGGAAGGTCGGCAAGGTGTCGTCCGTGAGGTGGACGCCGTCAACGAGGGCCGCGACCAGCGGGGCGACCGTGGTCTTCCCGCTCGCGCTGAGACCGTCGATGGTGATGAAGAATCCTCGGGTCACGTCCATGTGAACTCCGTTTCCTGGTTCGGGCTTTCATCGCGGACCCCAGTTCCACGGGACCGGGTGGGCGCCGCGCAGGCACGCGATGCGGTGGGCGGCCTCCTGGCGGATGTTGACGTCGAGATGGGCGCGGCGGACCGTGTTCATCGCCGCACTGAGGACAACGATGTCGCGTACGACCTGGTAGCCGGACCAGGCTCCGATGTAGGGGTGGTCCGGGAGCCGATCCTCCCGCTCGTAGGAGAGGTAGGTGTCGGCGTAGGTGCGGTGGTCCTGACGCGGGCCGGTGAGCAGTTCGGAGCGCCAGCGGGCGGCGACGAGGTCCCACTCTCGATGGCCTCGTCGGAGCGGGCGGCGCAGCAGGAGTCCGACGTGGACTCCGTCGTCATGGCAGGGGACCATGCCGAGGGCACCGAGGACGACGGTTTCCGGTGTCGGCCAGTCGAGGTAGTCCCACTCTTCTCGCAGTTGGGCGGCGCGTTCGCGCAGGAACCGGCGGGCGGACTCGTCCAGCGGCGCGTCGTCCAAGCCGTCCAGCAGGTGGGCGAACGGGTCGTGCTCCCGCAGCCACGGAGCCGTCCCGGGGCCGATGCGGTGGGTGAGGGCGGTCACCCACGCGGAGAGGGACGTGTCGGCGCTCGGCTTCCCTGGGTCCTGCCAGAAGGTCACGGCCTGGCCGTCGACGGCCGCGCGGACCTCGGTGTAGTAGGCGGAGGTGACGGGGAGCAGGTGCTCCCGGAGGAACTGCGCGCCCTTGATGAGCGCCCAGGCCTCGTCCACGTCCGGGTGGACGATGGCGAGTGCGCGCGAGCGCGAGCCGAGCGACCACAGGTGGTTCGGGCTGTCGCTGAGCAGTTCGGCTTTCGCGGGGTCGTCGCCGGTGGCCACGCAGGCCTGCGTCAGGGCCTCGTAGGAGGCCGCGATGTCCAGTCTGCGGGCGGGGCTGATGGTCTTGAGCAGCTTTCTGGTTCGCGTTCCGACGCTCATGGAGCAGTCCTCGGGTACGGAGTGGAAGGGTGGACGGGAGTGGCGGCCCGGCCCGGCCCGTGGAGACGTCGGCTCGCGGCTGTCGGCACGACGGTGCGTTCCCCAGGCCGTTGTGCCGGCCGGTTCGGCCTCGGCGTATTCCCGGGTGCGTGCCCGGGGCCGACCATCAGGCAACGCTCGGGGGGCCGCACGACGGCCTTCGGCTGCACTTCCGCCTCAGCGGCGGTGGCCTGGCCGAAGGTCGCCGGTTCCACGTCGAGTTCGAACCAGACGGACCAGCCGGTGGGCCGCCCCTGAAGGTCGATCCGCTGGTGCCATCCGATGTCGTCCGCGTAACCGTCGACAACCACCAGTCCGCGGCCACTGGTCGCGTCGAGGTCGTCGACGCTGCTGTTCATCGCCGCTTCGACCACGCTCGGGTCCGTCACTGTGGTCCGCAAACGGCCGCGCTCCCGGTCGACGCCCACTTCGATCAACAACACGGCTTCACGGTCAGGGCCTTGACCGGCGGCGTGCTTGATCGCGTTGTCGACGAACTCCGACGAACACACGCGGAGCGCGTACGCCCGGGACTCGTCGAGGACGATGCCGGCTCTCGCGACCTCCTCGGACAACAGGTTGCGGATCGCGCCGAGGGACGCGGTTGTGACCTTGGCTTTGACCTCCAGGACACGGTGCATGGCTGTTCCTCCTGGCTGGACATGGGCAAGTGTTCCCGGGTCATTGGCGGGGGTGGCGAGTGGTGGCCATCGCGTGTCCACAGAGACTCGCCGCGTCAGAGTCGAGGGGCAAGCGGAAGAAGTTGCCGTTACGAGCCGGACTCACTGCTTTGACGCCAGCGGTGATGCAAACCGGCAATGAGTTACTGGTTTTGACGGTCAGTCAGTGACCCCGGGCGACTAGGCTGTCGCTCGGCGATAGTGGAGGTGGGGCGTGGGTCACAAGCCGTCCTGCGCAGCGAGTACCAGGGCCCGTGCCTTGGTGAACGGCTGGACGATCGACATGGCGGTGGCTGCGATCGTTGAGTGCTGTGGCGTTACGCGCCTCCGTGCTCACCGCTTCGCCCGGGGGTGGACACGAGCTCGTGCCGTCAGCGAACTGATCGCCCTGTGCGATGGGTTGGCGCTCGACCGTCCGAATCCGGACGCCGAGCAGCTGGGCGCGTGGGAGCGGAGCGCTCGGATGCCGCGGGCTCAGACCATCGACCTTCTGTGTCGCCTCTACCGGACCGATGCGCAAGGACTGGGACTTTCCGGTGGCTACCGGGCGGATGTGTGCTCGCCTGTGACCGTGTTCACGCCGCCCGTCACACCCGATGTTCCGGTGACCGAACGTGCGGCCGCACCCGGGTCGCCTGACGTGAGCGACCCGTTCGATGCTGTGGCCCGCGCACACCGGCGCGCCATCGAACGCACGCTGGCGAGCACGACGCTCACCACCGGGGAGCTGGAGTCCCTGGACGGGAAGCTCCTCACGCTGCGACGGGACTACGTGTCCGACCCCCCGATGGTGATGCTGGCACGGCTGCTGACAACCCTGGAGGAAGTCCGGCAGTACTCCGAAGAGCGGCAGCCGGCGCTCGTCCAGGTGCGTCTGTCCGAGATGATCGCCGTGCTGTCCACTCTGACCGCGGACGCCCTGATGAAGCTGGGACGAAAGGAGCAGGCCCGGGACTGGTACGGGACCGGGAAGTCAGCAGCCGACGACAGCGGCAACCGCGAACTGCGCACACGAGTGCGAGTGCAAGCAGCAATGCTGCCGTTCTACTACGGGCCTCTGACCGAGGCAGCAGCCCTTGCCCACGAGGCTGTGCTCCTCAACCGCGGGCGGCCGTCCGCGACAGGAGCGTTCGCCGCCGCCGCGGAAGCCCGGATCAAGGCTCGCCAGGGAGACGAGGACGGCGCCCGCGCGTCGATCGCACAAGCCCGCGGGCTGTTCGAACGCAGTCGGCAGGCAGCCCTGGAGGACGATGCCTGGGCGTTCCCCTATCGGCGGCTCCAGCTCTATTTGTCGGGCGCCTTCACCGCGCTCGGCGACACGGTGCAGGCCGGCCGTGCCCAGGAGGAGGCTCTGCGCCTCTACCCCGACCACACCGGTATCGACCCGGCGCTGCTGCGCTTGGAGCAGGCCATGTGTCTGGTTCGGCAGCGGAGCGTGTCCGAGGCCTGCCAGTTGGCCCGGGACACCTACCTGGCGGTGCCCGGTGACCACCGTACGCAGATCCTCGGCACCCGCGCGGCGGATGTCATCAAGATAACGCCGAAGGAGGCGAGGCCTCGCGCAGCCCGGGAACTCGGCGAACTCCTGGCGCTTCCGTCCGGCGGGACGTGACAGATGCTTCCCCTGCCCGTCAGCCTGACAGGTATGAGTGTTCCGGTTGTCCGGGTCGGCGGGTTCGCCGAAGCCGAGGTCGTCACAATCCTCAACGCCGCGTGCGACCAGGTCGGGCTCGACCCGACCGGAGCCGTGATGCTGCGCGGCCATACCAACGCCGTCTACACGCTGCCGGCCGCCGGGGCGGTCGCCAAGATCGCGAGGGCGGGCACACCCTTGGAGAGCGTCCGCCGTACCGTCCGGCTCGTTCAGTGGCTCACCAGCAAGAACTTCCCCACCGTCGAACTGCTGCCGATGAAGCAACCGGTTGTGGTCGACGGGCATGCCGTGACGTTCTGGCACCACCTGCCCCAGCCCGACCGTCCCGTCCCGGCGGCGCATCTTGCTGTTCCCCTCCGCATGCTTCATGAGCTTCCACTACCTCCCTTCGATGTCCGTCCCGTCGACACAGCCGGTGCCATCAGGCGGTCGATCGCGAAGACCACCGCATTGCCGGCGAACGATGTCGCCTACCTCGAACGGCGGCTGACCGAGCTGGAGGACGCGCTTCGCCAGGTCCGCTACGTCCTGCCGCCGGGGTTGTCACAGGGGGACCCTCAGCACCGGAACGCGCTCCACCACGAGGATTCCGCAGTCCTGTGCGATTGGGACACCGCCTGCTTCGGGCAGCCGGAACTCGACCTCGTCACCGTCGAGATCCACTGTCGCCGCTTCGGCTACGGCCGCGCCCACTATCAGGAGTTCGCCGATGCCTACGGATTCGACGTGACGTCGTGGCAGGGCTACCCCGCCCTGTGCTCGCTCCGTGAACTGCGGATGATCACCACGAACGCCAAGCGGGCCTCAGCCGGAAGCCCGACGATCGCGGAGGTACGACACCGCATCCAAGGGCTGCGGTCCGGACACGACCGGCTCGAATGGAACATCCTCTGACCAGGCCCCGGTTCGGGCCAACGAGTTCCGACGCAACCACTTCGCCCGGATCACATGCCTCCGCCCTCTGCCTCTTGGCGAATCATCCTTGCCGGACTGCACGCCTCAGGGGCGGCAAGGAGCTTCGAGCGCAGCCTCGCGCCCTGGAAAACTTCCTCATTCTCGGTCACCTCAGCCTCGTGAAGGCCGGGCAGCGCTCCAGGGTCGCACTATCTCATCCCAGTCACTCGACGCCATGCAAACCGATCGACGCCGTCGACAGGCGCGCTGCCGAGTACTTGGCAGCCACCATCTGACCCGCCGCCCAAGCGCGGTCCGTTCCAAGGAGAGGAAACACATGAGTGACGTCTTCAGCGTGGAAGCGCTCGGGCACGTTGTAGGAGGTCGAACGGAACCGACCGACGACTTCTGGGGAGGGACGCGCGCCATCATCCGGCTCGACGGCGACAGGTTTCCGTTCGACGCGACGAAGGGGCTGGAGGAGTTCTCCCACCTCGACGTGATCTTCCGGTTCCACAGGACCGACCCGACCGATCTGAACTTCGGTGCGCGCCGCCCCCGGGACAATCCGGAATGGCCCGAGGTCGGCGTGTTCGGCCACCGGAACATGCGGCGCATCAACTGGCTCGGCTCCTCCCGCTGTCGGCTCGTGAAGGTCGACGGCCTGGACCTGCACGTCGAGGACCTGGACGCCATCGACGGCACCCCGGTCCTCGAAGTGAAGCCCTGGTTCGAGGAGTTCGGCCCGCGGGGAGAAGTCCGCCAACCCACGTGGACCAGCGAGATGCTCCGCGACTACTTCGCCCCGGCGCCGCCCACGGTCTGACCGGCGGCATTGGCTCGTTCGCGTCGGCTGTCTCTTCTCCACGAGAAGTCGACTGGGCCGACTTCCTGCGCAACGCTGTTGAGGCCCAGCGGCGAGGCGAAGCCGAAGCCGCACAGGAGGTGGAAGGTGACGGGTGAAGCGCCATGGCCGAAGGCTTGGCGCTTCACCCACCTTCACCGTCTGACCGACCACGCGACTGCCGGGGAGGGGCTCGCCCTGCTGGACAGGGCCGAGGTGCTGGCGGACACGTACGGTACGACCCACCAGCGAAGGAGCATCCGAGGCATCCGGTCCGGATTCCGGCGGGAACGGTGCCTTCAGTGAGCAGGAGAAGAACGTGGCGGACACTCAGCAGCGCGAGATCACCGACCGACAGTGGGCGGACGCCACGCTGATCTGGGAATACCACCAGATGGGGCACGAGCGGCGGCCGTGCGATGTGGCGATCGGTCTGGGCTGCCACGACCTCGGAGTGGCGGCCGAGACGGCAGCCCTGTACCTGGACGGCCTGGTGCGGAGGATCGTGTTCACGGGCGGGCCGAACCCGTCCCGGCCGGAGCTCTTCCCCCGAGGTGAGGCCGTGCACTTCACCGAGCACGCCATCGCCCTCGGGGTCCCCGAGCATGCGATCCACCAGGAGCCCCGCGCCCGTAACACCGGGCAGAACATCCAGTTCTCCCGTGACGTCCTGGAGGCCGCCGGCATCAAGGCACGGTCGGTGCTGCTCGTGACCATGCCGTACATGGAGCGCCGGGCGTTCGCGACGTGCCGCAAGGTGTGGCCGGAGGCCGAGGTGGTGTGCGTCTCGACCCCGATGGGCCTGAACGACTACGTGAAGAGCATCGGCGACGACAAGCTCGTGATCGACAGCCTCGTGGGCGACCTCCAGCGGGTGATCGAGCACCCGAGGCGCGGGTTCGCCGTTGCCCAGGAGGTTCCGGAGACGGTTCATGATGCGTACCAGCGGCTTCTGGCCGACGGATTCGACAGCAAGACGCTCAACTGACGCGGCGCCGCCCTCCGGGCTTGGTGTGCGCTGTCCACCAGCCCAACTTCCTCCCCCGATGAAAGCGGCCCTCGAAATGGCATGAGAGGTGTTCGGCGCCCTCGCTCGGGTGGAGCGAGGGCGCCGGGGTTCAGCGTGGCAGTCGATTTCCTCTTCTCCACGGGACGTCGACCGTATCGAATTCCTACGC
>NZ_JBHUAL010000212.1:0-16926 GCF_042789775.1 Kitasatospora sp. NPDC056800
GCGCTACGAGCCCCGGCGGCGGGGCCCGTGGCGCGGCTCGGACCGGCGCTCGGCTCAGACCACCGTCACCGGGTGGGCCACCACGGCACCGAACAGGTAGCCCTCCCGGTTGAACAGCGCCCGCTCGGGCTGGGTGTTCCCCCGGCGGTCCGTCGCGCGGGCGCGCAGCTCGTACGGGCCGGGCCGCCCGGGGCGCCAGTCGAAGCTCCAGCGCGTCCAGCCGTCGGCCCGCGGCTCGTCGCGCAGCTCGGCGCGCCGCCAGGTCCGGCCGCCGTCCGTGCTGACCTCGACCCGGCGCACCGCCGCCACGCCGGACCACGAGCGCCCGTGCAGCCGGTGCTCGCGGTCCGCCGCCAGCCGCGCTCCCGCGGCCAGCTCGAAGGCGCTCTTGACCACCTGGACGGTGAGCGGGTCGCCCCCGCCGGGCGGGTAGTCCGGGCCGAACATCCGGTAGAAGTCGGTGTTCCACGGCGAGTACAGCGGGTGGTCGGCGACCTCCACGCTGCCCACCCACTTGATCGAGGCGATGCCCACCCAGCCGGGCACCACCAGCCGGGCCGGGGCGCCGTGGTCCGGGGTCAGCGGCTCGCCGTTCATCTCGTACGCGAGCAGCACGTCGTCCAGCGCCTTGGCGATCGGCAGCGGGCGGCGCACCGGGCCGTAGTTGGTGCCGCCCGCGACGAAGTCCGGGTCCAGGCCGGTGGGCAGCACGTCCACCGCCGCCCCGGTCAGCCCGGCGGCCCGCAGCACCTCGGCCAGCCGGACGCCCCGCCAGCTCGCCGACCCGACGCCGCCGAGCGTCCACGGCGTGCCCGGGACGGGCTGGCCCTGCTGGCCGGAGTAGTAGCTGCGGCCGTTGCCGGCGCACTCGATCAGCACGCTGATCCGGGTGGACGGCAGCTCCCGCAGGTCGTCCAGGCCGAACTCGACCGGGCGCCCGGCCGTCGGGGCGCCGCGCAGGCCGCTGCCGAAGAGCCTGAGGCTCCAGGTGTCCGGGTCGATCAGCGGGGTGCTGGTGTGGTTGCGGACGAAGAACCGCTCCACCGGCACGTGGCGTCCGATGGCGGCGCCGCCGTCGGCGCCGCGGAAGGTGTCCCAGCGCGTCTCCGCGTTGGTGCCGTGCGGCACGAACCACTCGGCGGGCAGCGGTTTGACGATCCCGGGCACGGGCCCGGACGAGCCGCCGGACACCGCCCCGGGCGCCGGCCCGGACACCTCCTCGGCGGCCGCCCGGCCCGCGGTGACCAGCGGCGCGGCCGGGACCGGCGCGGCGAGCGCCCCGGCGGCGGAGGCCGCCCGCAGCAGCGTCCGGCGGTCCACGCCGTCGGCACGCGCGCCGTCCCGGGCGGCCCGCGTCGGCTCGGCCCGCCTCCGGTCGGCCCGGCTCCGATCGGTCTGCCTCCGGTCGGTCTGCCTCCGGTCGGCGGGCGTCGGATCGGCCGGTGTCGGGACTGCTTCGTTCGGGGTGCGGACCTCGTCGTCCATGAACGGCGTTCCTTCCGTTTCAGCGTGGTCGGTTTCGGCGCCGCGCGCGACCGCGGCCGCCGCCGGGGCCCGCGGGCCGTCCTGGACGGGCTTCCGCTCCCCGGTCTGACCTACTCACCGGTGTGGACTCCTACCGTTCCCATTGTGTCGGCGAAACCCCGCCCCGCAGCGGAGCACCCCATGTCAGCCACCCCGCCCGCCCGGATCGTCCGGGGTCCCGGCCCGGAACCGCCGCTCGCCCACGGGGCCGGGGCCGGCGCCCGGACACCTTCGATCTGGCCGGATACCCGCTCGGCGCCGCCGTCGCCGTCCGGATCGCCACCCGCCGCCCCGGGCGGGTCCGCTCGCCGCTGCTGCTCGCCGGCGTGGCCGGGGCCGGCCCGGTTGCGGACGCTCTCCGAGCTGTTCAGCGACCTGGCCGACCAGCCGGACGAGCTCGCCCCGCTGAGGGAACATCCCAAGTCCCTGGTACCGGACGGCTTCCGGCAGCGGTTCCGGCCCGCCGCCCGGACCGACGTCCGCGCCGAACCGGCCGCGACAGCCGTCCCCGCCCTGGTCGCCGGCCGGGCTGATCCCCGGCACACGCCTGGCCGAACTCCCCAGCGGGCGCCTGCCGGTGGCCGGGGCGCCGCCCGAACTGCGCGACGTACTGCCGGAGTTCCTCAGGAGCCGAGCCTCCCGGGGGAACACCCCGGCAGGCGGCGGCGTTCGCCCGGTCATGCGCATCGGAGAACTCGCCCGCCTGACCGGGGTGTCCACCCGCCTGCTCCGCTACTACGAGGAACAGGGCCTGCTCCGGCCGGACCGCACGGCGGCCGGCTACCGCGAGTACGGCGAGGAGGACACCGTCCGGGTGTGGCAGGTCCGCAGCCTGCTCGCGGCCGGTCTGAGTACCCGGGTGATCGCCGAGCTGCTGCCCTGCGCCACCGGTCCGGTCCCCGTCCTGGAGGCCTGCCCGGAGCTGCTCGCCATCCTGCGCGGCGAACTCGCCGACCTGGACTCCCGGATCGAGGACCTCAGCCGCAGCCGCCGGGCGCTCTCCCACTACCTCGCCACCGCGCGCGACTCCGGGCCCGACCACGGACGGCAGCACGGGCCCGGGCACCGGCACGACGACGGGCACGACTACGGCGAGGAGCAGGCGGCCTGACGGGACGTAGGTCCCGACCCCGCGCTTCCCCGGCGCGCCGTCCCTCCGCTCACGGAGCGGACTGGACATAGTGCGACATACAGCTTGAATCCGAGCGTGCCGACGCACGCCGAGTATGTCGAGGGGTCCATCCGATGAGCAGCCAGCCGCCCCAGTCCGACCAGCCCGTGGAGGAGCCCGACGAACCCGCCGCGACCCTTCCGGCCGACCGGGCGGTGTTCGGCATCGGCGCCGTCCTGGTCCTGGCGGTGGTCGCCTGGGGCGTCTTCGCCGAGGACTCGCTCGGCCGCACCTCCGACACCGCGCTCGGCTGGGTGCTGCACAACTTCGGCTGGCTGTTCGTGGTGGCCGCCGACGTCTTCCTGGCGCTCAGCGTGCTGCTCGCGTTCAGCCGCTTCGGCCGGATCCGGCTCGGCCGCGACGACGACGAGCCCGAGTTCTCCACCCTCGCCTGGATCGCCATGATGTTCAGCGCCGGGATGGGCATCGGCCTGATGTTCTACGGCGTCGGCGAGCCGCTCCAGCTCTTCGCCACCCCGCAGCCGGGCTCCGGCCTGGAGCCGCAGAGCGCGGCCGCCGCCCAGCAGGCCCTGGAGTTCTCGCTCTTCCACTGGACCCTGCACCCGTGGGCGATCTACGCGGTCGGCGGCCTGGCCCTCGCCTACACCACCTTCCGCAAGGGCCGGGGCAACCGAGTCTCCGCCGCCTTCGTCCCGCTGATTGGCCAGCGCGGCGCGGACGGCTGGGCCGGGCGGACGATCGACCTGCTGGCCGTGTTCGCCACCGTCTTCGGCTCCGCGACCAGCCTCGGCCTCGGCGCGCTCCAGGTCGCCGACGGGCTCGGCTACATCACCTCCGTCCGCAACACCCAGAACGCCCAGCTGATCATCATCGGCTCGCTGACCGCCGCGTTCGTGGTCTCCGCGTTCTCCGGGGTGCACAAGGGCGTGAAGTGGCTCTCCACGGCGAACGTCGTGCTGGCCTCGCTGATCATGGTCTTCGTCTTCGTGGTCGGCCCGACGGTCTTCGCCCTGGACGCGATCCCCTCCTCGGTCGGCGGCTACCTCTCCGACCTGCTCGGGATGTCCACCCAGACCGGCGCCTTCACCGACGAGAGCTGGCTCGGCTCCTGGACGATCTTCTACTGGGCCTGGTGGCTCTCCTGGGCGCCCTTCGTCGGCACCTTCATCGCACGGATCTCGCGCGGCCGCACCATCCGGCAGTTCCTGCTCGGCGTGCTGCTGGTGCCCAGCGGGGCCACGGTCATCTGGTTCTGCGTGATGGGCGGCACCGCGATCCGGCTGTCCACCACCGGCGCGGCCGACCTGGTCGCGACCATCCCGCAGGGCCCGGAGGCCTCGCTGTTCGAGATGCTGCGCGCGCTGCCGCTCGGCTCGGTGACCAGCGTGGTCGCGGTGCTGCTGGTGATGACCTTCTTCATCACCAGCGCCGACTCGGCCTCGCTGGTGCTGGGCTCGCTCTCCAGCCGGGGCTCGCTGCACCCGCGCACCTGGCTGGTGGTGGTCTGGGGCGTGCTGATGGGCGGGGTCGCGGCGGCCCTGCTGCTGGCCGGCGGGCTCACCGCGCTCCAGAACGCGACGATCCTGGTCGCGCTGCCGTTCGTGGTCGTGATGCTGCTGCTGTGCGTCTCGCTGGTGAAGGAGCTCCGCGAGGACCCGGCCGCCGCCCCCGCCCGCTTCCACCCTCCGCACGGCCTGCGGGACGCCGTCCGGGAGGTCGTCGGCGAGTCGGGCACACGCCGCTGACCTGCGCGTACGCCCCGCCCGGTGACGGGTGGGGCGTACGCGGCCAACCGACGCCCAACCCCCGTCCGGACTTCACCCGCACGTACCGACCGTTCACGCCGCCCTGGAAACCTCCCTGTCATGAACGCCAGCCCTCAGGCGCCCTACCAGGAACCGCGCTTCCCCCTGCCCCAACGGCACCGCCGGCTGCTCGCCGTCACCGCCGTACTCACCTCCATCGCCCTCGGCGCCCTGGGCGTCGGCGCCACCGTGGAGACCGTCGAACACGGCCCCCTCGCGAGCGCCTCCGCCAGCAAGTAGCCCCTGCTCCACCCAGCACCGCGGTCCCGTTCCGGGCCCGGTGCTTCTTGCTTTCCGCTCACCGGCGGCGGAGCCGGGGCGGCGCGGTGGGCGCCGCCGCCACGGCGGCGGTCCGCTACGCCGGCTGTCCGGGGCGGGAGTGGCGGCCGGTGCCGGGGATGGGGTGGAGGTCGGGGGCCGGGGCGTAGCGCGCGGCCGGGGGGCGCAGGCGCCAGGCCGGGGGGCGGGTGGGGTGGGGGGTGGGGGTGATCAGGGCGAGGCGGTGGAGCACGTCGAGGGCGTCCCGCCGCAGGGCGGTGCGGTCGGCGAGGTAGCGGGCGGGGAGGCCGAACTCGTCCGCGATGTCGCCGAGGACGCCGTCTATCAGCGCGTCCGGGATCGGGACGTCGCCGGCCACCGGCTCGTCGGGCAGCGGGCGGACCTCCTCGACCAGGCGCTCGACCAGCAGCAGGGCGGCCTGGGTGAGGGTGCCCCCGCCGGGGAGGGCGAGGTCGGTGAGTTCGGCGGCCGGGTCGAGCAGCGCGACGCCCTCGGCCCGCAGTTCGGCCTCCAGTCCGAGGAACTCGGCGAGCGCCGCCGGTCCGCTCAGCCGGTGCTCGTCCAGCCAGGCGCGGTGATCCTCGGGGAGGTCGGCGGCCAGGACGGCGGGCGTCTCGGCGAGCAGGCGGCGGACGGCGGTGGCGGGCTCGGCCTCGGCGGCGCGGCGGATCAGGTCGGCGGCGTCGTCGGCGAGGGCGGGCGGGCCGGCCGGGACGGCCCGGGCGAGTTCGCGGTCCACGGTCAGCACGAAGGAGTCGTCGGCCGGGCCCTCGGCCGGCAGCTCGCCGAGCACCTGCCAGCCGGCCAGCGCGGCCAGCGCCATGGCGAGGTCGGCCGGTTCGGCGGTGAGTTCGGGGGCGGCGGCGTTCATCGCGTCGAGCAGCCGCCGGTAGCCGAGCTCCTCCGGGGCGTCGACCAACAGCGCGAGCGCGAGGGCGAGTTGGGCGTACCCGGCCGGGGTGAACGGAGTGCCGGTGGCGGGGTGTTCGAGGCGGCGCGCGGCGCCGGGGCCCAGGCCGGCCTTGCAGAGCCGGGCGTGCCAGGGGCCGACCACGAGGCGGTAGCCGAGCAGGGTGTCGAAGCGCTCGGCGAGCCAGTCGCGGTGACGGCGGATCAGCGGGAAGCCGTCGGCGTGCGGGCCGGAGGCGGTGACCAGCGGGTGCGCGAGCAACAGCCGGGCGGCGATCCGGCGTTCGGCCGCCGGGAGCTCCTCGCCGGAACGATCCTGCGCCACGACAGCGGGCGGTGCCACCCGCGTGCGTTCGGGCCTGCGGTGCCGGCCCGGCCGGCCCGTCTTGGCCCCCGACCGGACGACGGGCAGGGCGGCGTCGTCGCGCCGGGCGCGGCGCAGCCCGCCCTCGGTGCGGTCCTCGCGGGGGCGTACGGGCGTGGCCAAGTGCGCGGTGGGGCCGTGCCACCAGCTGACGCCGGGATCGGCGGCGGGCTCGGCGGCGGTGCCGAGGTGGCGGGCGGGGTAGAGGCCGAAGGAGGCGGTGCAGAGGTCGTCGGCGGTGCCGGGGGTGGCGGCGGCGAACCAGTGGGCCAGGCGCAGCAGCCCCGGATCGGGCGAGAGCGTCGTGTCGACGGCCGGAGCGGCCGACGCCTGCGGGCCGTCAGCACCGCTCCCCATGGCCGCCCCCGGCGCCCTGTCAGCGGGACCGGAGGAGCGGCCCGCGTCGGCCCCGGAGGCACCACCGGCGTCGGGACCAGCCTCGGGACCGGCTTCGCGTACGGCGAGGACGGCGGCGGCGGTTCCCCGCCCTGCCCCGCCCGTGCGTCCGTCCGGCCTGCCGGCGGCCACCCGGGTGGCGCCGACCGCGTAGTCCTGCTGATCCATGTCGGGGTCCAGACTAGACGGTGCCCGGGCCACCCGACCGCAGCAACCGCCCTCCTGAGGAACTCTCCGCAAGAGCCCTCGAAGCGGCCGCCCGCGCTCCGCTCACCGGCCGCCCCGTCATCCGCCGCACCCCGCCCGGGTTACGCACCGGTAACCGACCCTTCCACCGCCGGTCCGGCTCCTCTAGGGTCGGTCCGAAGCAGCGGATCACCGAGAGGCGCACGCATGACCCTCCGTACCACCACCCGCGTCGGCCTCGGGGCGCGCCTGCGCTCGGCCACCGGCCTGCTGGGCGGCTTCGCGGCCACCTCGGCGGCGCACCTGGGCGCGATCGCCTCCGGCGCCTCGGTGCTCCAGAACGCCACCAAGCCGGCCCTGATGCCGCTGCTGGCCGCGCACAGCGTGGCGGCGGCCGCGAAGGCCGGGCGGGAGGCGCCGAAGCTGCTGGCACCGGCGCTGCTGCTGAGCGCGGGCGGCGACGTGCTGCTCCAGCTGAAGAACGACCCCGCGTTCCTCGCGGGCATGGGCTCGTTCGCGGCGGCGCACGTCTGCTACGTGACGATGTTCGTCCAGCGCGGCGCGCTCACCGACCACCGCCGGGCCCTGGTGGTCGCGGCCGCGTACGCGACGGCCTGGGTGGCCCTGGTCGGGCAGCTCTGGCCGGACCTCGGGGACCTGCGCGTCCCGGTGGCCGGCTACAGCCTGCTGCTCGCGTCGACGGCCGTCACCTCGGCCGGGCTGGGCTGGCGGACCGGGCTGGGCGGGGCGCTGTTCCTGCTCTCCGACACGCTGATCGCCACCCAGCTGGCGAAGTGGCGGGAGCTGCCGGGCCATCAGTTCTGGATCATGGCGACCTATGTGCTGGCCCAGTACCTACTGGCCGACGGTACCCTCCGCCACCAGGACCGGCTGCACCGCGAGGACGCCGAACCGCGGACCGCCTGACGCACCGGCGCTCCGGAGAACCGGCACGCCGTCCCGACACGCCGCCGCGCCGCCGATCCCGTCGGGATCCAGCGGCGCGGCGCAGGGGCGCAGTGGGGCGCGAGGCCTTCAGGCACCGCGCCTCCGCAGCAGCCAGAAGCCGCCGACACCGCCCGCGACCAGCGCGAGGCCGCCGGCCAGCTCCCCCGGGTTCGCCGCGACCGAACCGCCGAGGCCGGTCTGCACGGCGCCGTGCGGGGCGACCTGCTGGTTGCCGGCGCCGGACTGCCCGAGCGAACCGGCCCACTCCCCCGCGGCCTCGCCCCACTCGCCGAGACCCGGGTTCTTCTGGGGGTTCTTGTCGCCGCCCTTGTCACCGCCCCTGTCGGGCACGGCCACGGTGGTGACCGTGACGCTGGTGGCGAAGGCCCCGCCGTCCGGGCAGGTGCCGTCGACCTTGCTGTCCCCGGCGTGCTGGCCGGCCAGCCGGGCGGAGCCGCTGTGCTTGCCGTCGGGGCCCAGGGTGAGGGTCGCCGGGCCGCCCTCGAAGGCGGCGGAGCGGGCGGTGATGGTCTTGGCGTCGGGCTTGTCCGACTTCTCGCAGGAGACCGTGACCGTCACGGTCTGGCCCGGTGCGGCCTGGGACGGGCTGACCGACGCGGAACCGTCCCTGGCGGATGCGAGGGGGGCCGTCAGGCCGGTCAGCGCCGTCGCGCCGATCAGGGCGGCGGCGGCCGTACGCATGGGGCGCATACCGGAACCTCCGGGATTCTCGGGCACAGCCGGGGACTCCCATGTCCACGTGGTCGAGCAACTGCACCCGGTCATTCACCGACGGTAGGGACGCGCCCCACGCTCGGCCAGCGCTCACGACCGTTCGGGTTACGACCCGTGACCCGTCGTGACGCCCGCGGCGGGGCTCAGCCGTGGCGCTCACCCGGAGTGGCGCTCACGCGGTGCGGCTCAGAGGTCGAGGTCCACCACGACCGGCGCGTGGTCCGAGGTGCCCTTGCCCTTGCGGGCCTCGCGGTCCACGTAGCTGTCGGTGACGGCCTCGACGAAGGGCTTGTTGGCGTAGGTGAGGTCGATCCGCATGCCCCGGTTCTTGGGGAAGGCCAGCTGGCGGTAGTCCCAGTAGGTGTACGGGTGGTCGTACTTGAGCGGGCGGGGCAGCACGTCCTGGAGGCCGATCCCGTCGAGGGCCGCCAGTGCGGCGCGCTCGACCGGGGTGACGTGGGTGAGGCCCTCGAAGGCGGCGGCGTCGAAGACGTCGTCGTCGGTCGGGGCGATGTTGAAGTCCCCGAGGACGGCGAACGGGCGGGGGCCGGCGGCGTCCTCGGTGGCGGCCTTGCGCAGCGCCTCCAGCCACTCCAGCTTGTACTGGTAGTGCGCGTGGCCGACCTCGCGGCCGTTCGGCACGTAGACCGACCAGACCCGGACCGGGCCGCAGGTGGCGGCGATGGCGCGCGGCTCGACCTCGGGCAGCAGGGCGCCGTCGGCGAAGTAGCCGGGCTGGTCGGGGAGGCCGCGCACGACGTCGTCCAGGCCGATCCGGGAGACGATCGCGACGCCGTTCCAGCGGCCGTTGCCGTGCGCGGCCGTCTCGTAGCCGAGCTCGCGGACCGCCTCGTACGGGAAGGCGTCGGCCGCGCACTTGAGCTCCTGGAGGCAGAGCACGTCGGGCTTGGCGCTCTCCAGCCACTCCAGGAGCTTGGGCAGCCGCGCGGTGACGGAGTTGATGTTCCAGGTGGCGATGCGGACGGTCACGGCGGGCGGCCTTCCCGGTGGTTCGGTGCGGACGGACATGCAGTCGGGCATACGGACGGGGTGGGCCGCCCCTCGTGCGGGAGGCCCACCCCGAACATACCGCCCGGCACCAACAGGCCGGCCCGGTCAGCCCGCGGGCCGGACCACCGCGGCCGAGCCGCCGCCGCGCCGCACCGGCTCGGCGGCGGCCACCCAGCGGCCGTCCGGCAGCCGTTCCACGCCGGTGGCGGCACCGATCTCGCCGCCGTTGACGAAACTGTGTCCGAGGCCCTCCAGCGCGGCCCGCTCGGGCAGCGCCAGGAAGGCGGGCTCGGCCTGGGTGGTGGCGCTGTTGCGCTGGCTGGCGCGCGGGGCGGCGATGGCCTGATCCAGGCTCAGGCCCCGGTCGAGCCGCCCGAGCAGCACCTGGAGGGTGGTGGTGATGATGGTCGCGCCGCCGGGGCTGCCGGTGGCCAGCAGCGGCTCGCCGTCGCGCAGCACGACCGTCGGGGACATCGAGGAGCGCGGCCGCTTGCCCGGGCCCGGCAGGTTGGGGTCGGGGACGCCCGGGGCGAGCGGGGTGAAGTCGAAGTCGGTCAGCTCGTTGTTGAGCAGGAAGCCCCGGCCGGGGACGGTGATGCCGCTGCCGCCGGTCTGCTCGATGGTGAGCGTGTAGGAGACGATGTTGCCCCAGCGGTCGGCGACCGTCAGGTGGGTGGTGTTGGGGCCCTCGTACGGCTCGGGGACGGCCTGGCCGGTGTCGGCGCAGGGGGCCGGGTGGCGCGGGTCGCCGGGGGCGAGCGGGCTGGTCAGCGCGTGGTCCGGGCTGATCAGGCAGGCCCGGGAGGCGGCGTAGCGCTCGGAGAGCAGTTCCCTGGTGGGGACGTCGGTGAAGGCCGGGTCGCCGACCCAGCGGTTGCGGTCGGCGAAGGAGATCCGGGAGGCCTCCAGGAAGTGGTGGTAGTACTGGGTGCCGCTGTACGTCGAGACGTCGCCGCCGTCCTCCAGGATGTTGAGCGCCTCGCCGACGGTGGTGCCGCCGGAGCTGGAGGGGGCCATCGCGTAGACGTCGTAGGCGCCGTGGGAGACGTGGGTGGGCGCCTGGTCGCGGACCCGGTAGTCGGCGAGGTCGGTGGTGTCGACCCTGCCGGGGCGGGCGGTGCGGCCGGACGCCGGGTCGACCGGCGGGTGCTGCACGGTGTTGGCGATGTCCTTGGCCAACTCGCCCTGGTAGAAGGCCTTGACGCCGTCCTTGGCGAGCAGCCGGTAGGTGGCGGCGAGGTCGGGGTTGCGCAGCACGCTGCCGGTCTCGGGGGGCTTGCCGTTCGGCAGGTAGAGCGCGGCGGTGGCCGGGAAGTCCTTGAACCGGGCGTAGTTGTCGGCGGTCTGGCCGCGGAAGGTGTCGTCGACGACGAAGCCGTGGTCGGCGATCCGCTCGGCCGGTTCGAGGTTCTGGGCGAGCGAGCGGGTGCCCCACTTGCGCAGTGCGGCGTCCCAGGTGGCGGGGGTGCCGGGGATTCCGACGGACAGGCCGCTGGTGACGGCGTCGGCGAAGGCCAGCGGTTTGCCGTCCTCCAGGAACAGGCCGCTGTCGGCGGTGCGCCCGGCCGTCTCCCGGCCGTCGATGGTGTGCACCCGGCCGGTGGCGTGGTCGTAGTAGACGAAGTACCCGCCGCCGCCGATGCCGGAGGAGTACGGCTCGGTGACCCCGAGGGCCGCGGCGGCGGCGACGGCCGCGTCCACCGCGTTGCCGCCCTTGCGCAGCACCTCGATGCCGGCGGCGGTGGCGTCGGCGTCGACGGTGGCGACCGCTCCGCCCCGGCCCACCGCCTCGGGCACCTTCGTCGGCGGGGTCGCGGCGCCGGCCGGTCCGACGCCGGACCAGACCAGCGCGGTGGCGAGCAGCAGTGGTGGTGCGAGACGGGTCAGAGCCCTCATCCGAATCCTCCTGAGTCTGCGTCAACTCAGTTGTTCCACAGGAGGGATGATCCGACAACCACACCGCGCCGCTACCAACGGGTAGTTGGCGGGGCGGGCGGGGGCGCCAGGAGAACAGCCGGCAGGCGCCCCCACCCCGCTACAGCGCGCTGCGCTCCACCCGCCGCCGCTTGATCGTGCGGAAGCGCCGCGCCACCTGCCGGGCCAGGTCGGCCGCGCCGACCAGGCCGGCCTCGTTGCCGAGGGCGGCGTGCACGATGGCGGCCTCCGGGCGGAAACCGCGCCCGGTGAGGGTGCGGCGGAAGGTGTCCCGGGCCGGACCGAGCAGCAGGTCACCGGCCTCGGAGACCCCGCCGCCGATCACGAAGCGGCCCGGGTCCAGCGCGGCGGCCAGGTTGGCGATGCCGACGCCGAGCCAGGTGCCGACCTCGTAGAGCAGCTCGGTCGCGACCGGGTCGCCCTCCTGGGCGGCCTCGGTGACCAGCGGCCCGGTGATGCCCTCGACCGTGCCGCCCGCCCGGGCCAGCAGCGGCTGCACCACCGGCGACTCCTCGGCGACCAGCTCGCGCGCGTCGCGCACCAGGGCGTTGCCGGAGGAGTACTGCTCCCAGCAGCCCCGGTTGCCGCACGGGCAGCGGTGGCCGCCGGGCAGCACCTGCATGTGCCCGAACTCGCCCGCCAGGCCGTACTTGCCGCGGTCCACGTAGCCGTCCCGGACCACCGCGCCGCCGATGCCGGTGCCCAGGGTGAGCATCACCATGTGGTCCTCGCCGCGCCCGGCGCCGAAGCGCCACTCGGCCCAGGCGGCCGCGTTGGCGTCGTTCTCCACGATCACCGGGAACCGCAGCCGCTCGCTGAGCGCCTCCCGGAGCGGCTCGTTGCGCCAGTTGAGGTGCGGGGCGAACAGCACCTTGGAGCGGTCGGCGTCGACCCAGCCGGCCGCGCCGATGCCCACGGCGTGGACGTCGTGCCGGTCGGCGAGCTGGAGCACCAGCTCGACGATGACGTCCTCGACCACCTTGGGGCTCTTGCTCTTGTGCGGCGTGTCCGTGCGCAGCTTCTCCAGCACCTTGCCCTCGCCGTCCACCACCCCGGCGACCACCTTGGTGCCGCCGATGTCGACACCGATCGTGGGCAGCCGCAGTATCCCGGCGGGCAGGGCGCGGCGGCGGCGCTCGGCGCGCGGGCCGAGGCCGAGCAGGGTCGGCAGGACGGGTGGCCGGGTGCTGCCTTGGGAGCCGGTCACGGCTGCGGACGCTCCTCACGGGTGTCGGGTTCTCGGGGGTCGGATTCTCCGGAAGCCGATTCTCCGCCACCGGGGAGCCCGGTGCCGGAGCCGCCGGGGGCGGAGCCACGGGGGTCGGAGCCACGGGGGTCGGAGAGCGACGGTCGGGCCAGCTCGTGCGAGAGCTCGGCGAGGTCGGAGCCGCCGGCCATCTCGGTGGTGAGCTGTTCGAGGCTGATCTCGGCACGCGGATGGCTGCCCGCCATCCGGCCCCGCCGGAGCAGGGTGAAGTGGTCGCCGACCAGGTACGCGTGGTGCGGGTTGTGGGTGATCAGCACGACCCCGAGCCCGGCGTCGCGGGCGGCGGTGACGTACTTGAGCACCACCCCGGACTGCTTGACGCCGAGCGCGGCGGTGGGCTCGTCCAGGATCAGCACCTTGGCGCCGAAGTGCACCGCGCGGGCGATCGCCACGCACTGGCGCTGCCCGCCGGAGAGGGTGCCGATCGGCCGGTCGACGTCGTACAGGTCGATGCCCATCCGCGCGAGCGCGTCGCGGGTGGTGGCGCGCATCCCCTCGGCGTCCAGCCGCAGGCCGCCCCAGCGGCGCATGCCCTGCTCGGAGCCGAGGAAGAAGTTGCGCCAGACCGGCATCAGCGGGACGACCGCGAGGTCCTGGTAGACGGTGGCGATGCCGCGGTCCAGGGCCTGGCGCGGGGAGTCGAAGCGGACCGCCTCGCCGCCGACGGTGACGGTGCCCTCGTCGTGCTGGTGCAGCCCGGAGATGATCTTGATCAGGGTGGACTTGCCGGCCCCGTTGTCGCCGAGCACGCAGCTGATCTCGCCGGCCCGCAGGGTCAGCGAGACGTCCTGGAGCGCCCGGACGGTGCCGTAGCTCTTGCCGACGCCGTCGAGGGAGAGCAGTTCGGTACCCATCGCTTCCGTGTTCGTCGCGGCCCCCGTGAGGTCCGTGTTCATCGCGGCCCCCGCTCGGCCCGGCGCTTGACGTAGGCGTTCAGCAGCGCGGCCAGCAGCAGCATCGCGCCGAGGAAGAACTTGAACCAGTCCGGGTTCCACTGGGCGTAGATGATCCCCTTGCTGGCCATGCCGAAGATCAGCGCGCCGAGCGCGGAGCCGACCACCGAGCCGTAGCCGCCGGTGATCAGGCAGCCGCCGATGACCGCCGCGACGATGTAGATCAGCTCGTTGCCGACGCCCTCGCCGGACTGCACGGTGTCGAAGGAGAACAGCAGGTGCTGGCCGAGCACCCAGGCGCCGAAGCCGACACCCAGGTACAGCAGGGTCTTCGTCCGGGCGACCGGCACGCCGACCGCGCGGGCCGCGTCCGCGTCGCCGCCGACCGCGAAGATCCAGTTGCCGAAGCGGGTGCGCAGCAGCACCCAGCTGCCGACCACGAGCAGGCCGAGCCACCACCAGACGGTGGCCTTGATGGTCAGCCCGCCGACGGTCACCTCGGAGGCGAACAGCCAGCGGCAGGCGGCGAAGCCCTCCATGTCGGAGATCGACTTGGTGGAGACGGTGCCGGAGATCGCCTTGGTGACGCCCAGGTTGGCGCCGGTCAGCATCAGGAAGGTGCCGAGCGTGACGATGAAGCTGGGCAGCCTGGTGCGGCCGAGCATCCAGCCGTTGAACCCGCCGATGGCCAGCGTGGTCGCCAGCGAGACCAGCACGCCGACCCAGGTCACCGCGGTGAACTGGTACGAGACCATCGAGGAGGTCAGCGCGGCGGTGGTGACCAGCACGCCGGCCGACAGGTCGAACTCGCCGCCGATCATCAGCAGCGAGACCGGCACCGCCATGATCCCGATGGTGGAGGCCGCGTACAGCACGGTGCCCAGCGAGGAGACCCGCAGGAACGGTTCGGCGACGACGGCGAAGACCGTGAAGACCGCGACGGCGGCGATCAGCGAGCCCAGCTCGGGGCGGGCGAGGAGCCGCCGCAGGGCCGCCGGACGGCCGTCGACCAGGCCGTCGTGGGCGAGGAGGTCGGGGGTGCTCACCTGGTCCCCCTCGCGACGTACTCGGCGAGCGCGTCGGCGTTGTCCTTGGTCAGGATCTGCGGACCGGTCTCGACGGGCTTGCCGCCGCCGAGCATGTTCAGGTTGTACTTGTACAGCCAGACCAGGTCGACGCCGGTGTAGCCCTGGAGGTAGGGCTGCTGGTCGACGGCGAAGCCGACGCTGCCGGACTTGAGCCCGGACACCACCTGCGTGCCCAGGTCGAAGGTGTCCAGCTCGACGGTGCGGTGGGCGTCCTGGACGGCCTGGAGGCCGGTGGCGGCCATCGGGCCGGAGAGGGTCAGCACGGTGTCGATGGACGGGTCGGCCTGCAGCTTGGCGGAGATCGCGGCGCGGGCGTCGGGCATGTCGACGCCGTTGACGTAGAGCACCTGGAAGGCTCCGCCGGACTTGGACTGGGCGCCGGAGCAGCGCTGCTCCTGGCCGACGTTGCCCTGCTCGTGGATCACGCAGAGCACGTTCTTGCGGCCGCGCGAGGCCAGCTCGGTACCGGCCGCCTGGCCGGCGGTGGACTCGTCCTGACCGATGTGGGTCAGCGCGCCGAACTTCTGCGAGTACTCCTGGCCGGAGTTGATCGTGATCACGGGGATGCCGGCGGCCTTGGCCTTGCCGAGGACGTCCGCCATGGCGTCGCCCTTGGCGAGGGTGACCAGCAGGCCGTCGACCTTCTGGTCGATGGCGGCCTGGACGAGCTGGACCTGGTTCTGGGTCTGCGCGTCGTTGGAGTACAGGAAGGTGATGTTGTCCTTGGCGGCGGCCTGCTCGGCGCCCTTGCGCACAGTGTCCCAGAAGGCGTCGCCGGCTCCGGCGTGGGTCACCATGGCGACCTTCCAGCGCGGAGTCGAGACGGCGCCGCCGCCGGTGGCCGCGGCCTTGGCGCGGGCCTCCTCGGCGCGTCTGCCTCCAGTACTGCTGCAACCGGCCACGGCGACCGCGAGTGCCAGGACGGCACACGCGGGCCAGAGGCGGTGGGACGGGCGAAAGCGGGTGATGCTCATCCCCATAGTCTCCCTGCCCGTGCCGCGCGGTATCGCACCGCCTCGCCCGGCAGCGCGAACGGCCTGGGAGGTAAGGTGCCCCGGGGGACCTTTCCTGGTAGTTCGCTGAACATCTGGTCCGGACGACGTCCGTTCGGGTGGCAGACTAGGCGCCGATCCGAAGGCGGTTCATCACAAGAAAGTGATGTTCCTCTCAGGTTCCGCACAGATTCGGACGGCAACCGATCACCGGTCCATCGCCGTCTGATGCCATTGACGTGCGTTCGGGCGAGTGGGCCCCGGGCGGCGTGCGACCCGGATACGAGAACTCGATGGAACTGACAGGTACGCCATTCTTCCTCCTCACCGTCATCCTGGTGCCGGTGTCCATCACAGTGGCGTTGCTGTTCTGGGGGAAGGTCGGCGGCCCGCAGCCGGTACGCTACCTCACCCGGATCGTCATGATCATGTTCTGCCAGGTCACTGCCGTCCTGATGGTCTTCGTGATGGTCAACAACGCCAACCTGATCTACGGCAACTGGGACGACCTGCTCGGCACCGGCAACCACGTCCGCGCGGTGCCCGTGGTGGCGCCGGTCGACCCGGCCGCGGCCGCCGCCGGCGGCCAGGGCGCCGAGCCCGCCAAGGAGCCGCAGAAGGTCAAGCAGAGCTTCGGCGGCGTGAACGACCCGCTCGTCCCGAACGACGTGCAGCGGACCGAGCTCAAGGGCCAGGTGTCCGGGGTCGACGGCGAGGTGCTGGTCTGGCTGCCGCCGCAGTACAACGACCCGGCGTTCAAGGACAAGAAGTTCCCCGTGGTCGAGCTGATCCCGGGCTACCCCGGCTCCTCCTCCACCTGGTACGGCACCCTCAAGGTCTCCGAGCAGCTCAAGCCGCTGATGCAGCAGGGCAAGGTCGCCCCGTTCATCCTGGTCTCGCCCCGCACGAAGCTGCTGAACAACCAGGACGCCGGCTGCACCGACATCCCCGGCAAGATCAACGCCGACGCCTGGGTCACCCGCGACGTCCCGCAGATGGTGCTGGACAACTTCCGCGCGGACCCGTCCGCGGACCGCTGGGCGATCGCCGGCTACTCGGCCGGCGCGCACTGCGCGGCCAAGCTGTCGCTGGCCCACCCCAACCGGTACCGGGCCGCCATCGCGATGTCCGGCTACAACGACCCGGCCCAGGAGCCGGACTCCCTGGTCGGCAAGGACGCCAAGCTGCGCGAGGCCAACAACCCGGTCAACATCCTGAAGACCGCCCCGCAGCCGCCGAAGGTCGCCCTGCTGGTCAGCGGCTCCAAGGGCGACGGCTACGAGGACGGCGAGGCGATCCGCGCCGCGGCCAAGGCCCCGACCACCGTCCAGGTCGAGGAGGGCACCGGCCCGCACACCACCGAGCAGTGGAAGAAGATGGTCCCGGCCGCCTTCCAGTGGCTGACCTCGGTCATCCCGGTCCAGTAGGCCGGCCGGCGACAGCGAACCGTACGGGAAGGGCC
>NZ_JBHUAL010000213.1:0-16670 GCF_042789775.1 Kitasatospora sp. NPDC056800
CCGGAGCTGCTACGCCCAGGGCAGCGGCGGCGCGGTACGCGCCGGGGCCCCGGCGAGCTTCGCCAGGGCGAGCCGGACGCCCTCGGACAGCTGCGGGTCCTCGCCGGCCGCCCAGTGGTGCGGGGCGAACGGCACCTCGACGTCCGGGTCGACGCCGTGGTTCTCCAGGCCCCAGCCGTACTTCTCCAGCCACAGCGCGTACTTGGGCTGGGTGACGAGGGTGCCGTCGACCAGCCGGTAGCGGCTGTCGATGCCGATCACCCCGCCCCAGGTGCGGGTGCCGACCACCGGGCCGATGCCGAGCACCTGGATGGCGGCGCTGACCACGTCGCCGTCCGAGCCGGTGAACTCGTCGGCGAGCGCGACCACCGGGCCGCGCGGGGCGTCCGCCGGGTAGGGCACCGGGTGGTCGGTGTCCCGGATGACGTCCCAGCCGATGATCCGGCGGGCCAGCTTCTCGATCACCAGCTGCGAGGTGTGGCCGCCCCGGTTCCCCCGGACGTCGACGACCAGGCCCTCCCGGGCCATCTCGGTGCTCAGGTCGCGGTGCAGCTGGGCCCAGCCGGCCGTCTGCATGTCGGGGATGTGCAGGTAGCCCAGCCGCCCGCCGGACAGCTCGCGCACCGCGGCCCGCCGCCCGGCCACCCAGTCGTGGTAGCGCAGCGCCTCCTCGTCGGCGAGCGGGACGACCACCGGGTGGCGCCGGTCGGTGCCGTCCTTCCCGGCCACCGTCAGCTCGACCGGCTGCCCGGCGGTGCCGGCCAGCAGCGGGGCCGGGCCGGTCACCGGGTCCACCGGGCGGCCGTTGACGGCGAGCACCGCGTCGCCCGGGCGGATCGCCGCGCCGGGCGCGGCCAGCGGCGAGCGGGCCCTGGGGTCGGAGGACTCCCCGGGCAGGATCCGGCCGATCCGCCAGTGCCCGCCGTCCCGGACGAGGTCGGCGCCGAGCAGGCCCTGGCGCCGGGCGGGCTCGGTGTACCGGCCGTACGGCATCACGTAGGCGTGCGAGGTGCCGAGTTCGCCGTGCACCTCCCAGAGCAGGTCGACCAGTTCGTCGTGCGAGCCGACCCGCTCGACCAGCGGCCGGTAGCGCTCCAGCACCCCGTCCCAGTCGACGCCGGAGAGGTCGGGGCGCCAGAAGTTGTCCCGCATCAGCCGGCCGTTCTCGGCGTACATCTGCCGCCACTCGGCGGCCGGGTCGACGGTGATCCGCAGCCGGGCGAGGTCGACGGCGGCCTCCTCGTCGTCGCCGCCCTTGTGGTCCGCCGGGACGACCCTCAGCTCGCCCTGGTCCAGCACGGCGACCCGGGTGCCGTCCGCGCTGACCGAGAAGTCGTCCACGCCGTGCACCAGCTGCTCGACCCGGCGCTTGCGCAGATCGAAGCGCTCCAGCACCGGACGGGGCCGGTCGTCGTCCAACGAGGCGGCCTCGTCGCCGAGTTCTCCCGTCAACGGGGCCCTGGTCCAGAGCACGCCGTCCTTCGCGGCGGCCAGCTCCTCGAAGCGGCCGCCCTCGACCGGGAAGGGGATGATCCGGTCGGCGATGCCGTCCAGGTCCACCCTGGTCACCGGCGCGGCGTCGGCGGCCGCCGCCTCGCCGTCCGCCTTCCGGGCCTTCGGCTCGTCCTCCTCCCCGCCGAGCGGGCGCCCGGCCCGCTGCGGCCCGAACGGGGAGGGCGTGTCGGCGGCCAGCGTGACCAGGTAGGGGCGGCAGCCGTTCGGGAAGGACAGGTCGAAGACGTGCGCGTCGTAGACCGGGTCGAAGTTGCGCACCGACAGGAAGGCCAGGTAGCGGCCGTCCGCGGTGAACGAGGGCGAGGTGTCCACGAAGCGCGGCTGGGTGACCTCGCCGACCGTCCGGGTCGCCAGGTCGGCCAGCACGATCTGGCGCAGCGAGTGCGGGCCCATCCCGCGCACCGGGCGCGACCAGGCCAGCCAGGCCGAGTCCGGGCTGAAGGCCGGGGTGCCGGGCTCGCCGTCGGCGCTGCGGTCCAGCTCGTGCACGGCGCCGTCGGCGAGCGTCACCAGCAGCACCCGGCCGTCGTGCGCGCCGAGCGCGGCCTGCTTGCCGTCCGGGGAGACCGTCAGCGCGTTGACCCGGCCGAGCCGCCCCGCGGCCAGCCGGCGGCGCTCGGCGCCGTGCAGGTCGGGGGCGAACTCCAGGGCGTCCCCGCCCTCGGCGTCGGACACCCAGAGCACCCCCTGGGCGCCGTCCTCGCCGGGCACCACCCGGGCCAGCCGCCCGCGCACGCCCGGGGTCTCGTCCAGCACCCGGGCCGGGCCCTCGCGGTGGGTCAGCCAGTGCACGCCGCCGCGCACCACCACGGCGCTGCCCCGGCCGGTGCGGTCGGGGGCGACGGAGTCCAGCCAGTGCGCGGCGGGCACCGGACGGGGGCGGCGCCCGGCCCGCGGGCCGGCCAGCCGGACGTCCAGCCGGCGCGGTTCGGCGCCCGCCAGGTCGTCCAGCAGCCAGAGGTCGCCGGCCCGGTGGAAGACCACCCGGGTGCCGTCGGTGCCGGCGCCCCGGGCGTAGAAGCCGTCCGGGTCGGTGCTGTGGCGGCGCAGGTCGGTGCCGTCCGGGCGGCTGGACCACAGCTCGCCGACACCCTCGTGGTCGGACAGGAAGGCGATCCGGTCCCCGACCCACAGCGGGGAGTCCAGCTGCCCGTCCAGCTCCGCGTGGACCCGGGCGAACTCCTCCCGGCCGAGCCACAGCTTTCCGGCCCGCCCGCCCCGGTACCGCTTCCACCAGGCCGGATCGCGGCCGTTGACGCTGCTCAGCAGCACCCGGTCGCCACCCGGCTCGAAGGCGAGCCCGCCGACCGGCCCGTACGGCAGCCGCTGCGGCTCGCCGCCGTCCAGCGGCACGGCGTGCGCCCAGGTGCGGCGCAAGCTGGCCTCGCCGGCCCCGGTGGCGGCGATCGGACGGCCGTCGGCGGTCCAGCCCAGCACCCGGGTCTGGTGGCTGCCCCAGTGGGTGAGCCGGCGCGAGGGGCCGCCGTCCACCGGCACCACGTGCACCTCGGGGGCGCCGTCCCGGGTGGAGGTGAAGGCGAGGTGCCGCCCGTCCGGGGAGAACCTCGGGTGGTGGACCGGCAGGTGGTCCGCCGTCAGCCGCCAGGCCCGGCCGCCGTCCAGCGGGGCGAGCCAGAGGTCGTCCTCGGCGACGAAGGCGAGCAGGTCGCCGTGCAGGTGGGGATGGCGAAGGTAGGCGCCCGCCGAGGAGTTCGGGGAGGTGCTCTGGGAGTCCGTCACCCGGCCAGCCTAGGCAGGTACACGGACCGTCCGCGCCGTTTTTCCCAGACTCCCGGCGCCGTCCGCGGGCGGCCGTGCCGCGGTCGCCGCCGGGGTGTACGGGGGCGCGCCGAGGGGCGCGCCGACGGCCTGCCGGGGGTGCGCCCGGGGTGCTACGACCAGCGGCCGGTGCGCCCGAGCAGCAGCGCGCCGGCGGCCACCCCGGCGGTGGAGGTGCGCAGCACCGAAGGACCCAGCCGGTACGGCCCGGCGCCCGCCCCGGCGAAGGCCGCCAGCTCCTCCGGGGAGACCCCGCCCTCCGGGCCGACCACCAGGACGATGTCCCCGCCCTCCGGCAGCACGGCGTGCGCCAGCGGTTCGGCGCCCTCCTCGTGCAGCACGGCGGCGAACGCGGCCCCCGCCAGGACGGGCGCCAGCTGCCGGGTGGTCATCGGCTCGCGGACCTCGGGGAAGCGCAGCCGGCGGGACTGCTTGCCCGCCTCCCGCGCGGTGGCCCGCCACTTGGCGAGCGCCTTGGCGCCGCGCTCGCCCTTCCACTGGGTGATGCAGCGCGAGGCGGCCCACGGGATCACCACGTCCACGCCGACCTCGGTCATGGTCTCCACGGCCAGCTCGCCGCGGTCGCCCTTGGGCAGCGCCTGGACGACGACGATCCTCGGCGCGGGCTCCGGCTCGCGGCGCACGGCGGCGACCCGCACGTCGATCGCGTCCTTGCCGAGCACCTCGGCGACCGTGCCGTCCACGCCGAGCCCCAGCCCGTCGGCCAGGGTCACCGCCTCGCCCGGCTCCAGCCGCTTCACCGCGGCCGCGTGCCGCCCCTCCGGGCCGTCCAGGCGCACCACGGCCCCGGGCGCGGCGGCGGCGATCCGCTCGGTCTCGACGACGAAGACGGGCGCGGTCATGACGGGGAACCTCTTTCGTGCGGAAGTGGGACGGACACGCGAAAGGGGTGCCGGGGTCGTTCGCCCCCGGCACCCCTCCGCGGACGGCTACCGGCCGTTGAAGGCGTCCTTCAGCCGGGAGAAGAGGCCCTGCTGGCCCGGCGCGAACTGGCCGGACGGCCGCTCCTCGCCGCGCAGCACCGCGAGGCGGCGCAGCAGCTCCTCCTGCTCGGGGTCGAGCTTGCTGGGCGTCTTCACCTCGACGTGCACTATCAGGTCGCCCCGGCCGCCGCCGCGCAGGTGGGTGATGCCCCGGCCGTGCAGCGGGATCGACTGGCCGGACTGGGTGCCGGGCCGGATGTCGACCTCCTCCAGGCCGTCCAGGGTCTGCAGCGGCACCTGGGTGCCGAGCGCGGCCGCCGTCATCGGGATGGTGACGGTGCAGTGCAGGTCGTCCCCGCGCCGCTGGAAGATCGTGTGGGTGGTCTCGGCGATCTCGACGTACAGGTCGCCGGCCGGGCCGCCGCCGGGGCCGACCTCGCCCTCGCCGGCCAGCTGGATCCGGGTGCCGTTGTCGACACCGGCCGGGATCTTGACGGTCAGCGTGCGGCGGGCGCGCACCCGGCCGTCGCCGGCGCACTCCGGGCACGGGGTCGGCACGACGGTGCCGAAGCCCTGGCACTGCGGGCAGGGGCGGGAGGTCATGACCTGGCCCAGGAAGGACCGGGTGACCTGGGAGACCTCGCCCTTGCCGCGGCACATGTCACAGGTCTGCGCCGAGGTGCCGGGGGCCGCGCCCTCGCCGCTGCACGTGGTGCAGGTGACGGCGGTGTCGACCTGGAGCTCCTTGGTGGTGCCGAAAGCGGCCTCCTCCAGGGTGATCTCCAGCCGGATCATGGCGTCCTGGCCCCGGCGGGTGCGCGAGCGCGGGCCGCGCTGGCCGGCCGCGGCGCCGAAGAAGGCGTCCATGATGTCGGAGAAGCCGAAGCCCGCCGCGCCGGCGCCGAAACCGCCCGCGCCGCCGCCCGGGGACAGCGGGTCCCCGCCGAGGTCGTAGACCTGGCGCTTCTGCGGATCGGAGAGCACCTCGTAAGCGGCGTTGATCTCCTTGAACCGCTCCTGCGTCTTCGGGTCCGGGTTGACGTCCGGGTGCAGTTCGCGCGCCAGGCGCCGGAACGCCTTCTTGATCTCGTCCTGCCCCGCATCCCGTCGGACGCCGAGTACCGCGTAGTAGTCCGTGGCCACCAAATGCTCCGCTTGTTCCGCCTGTAGTAGTGCTGCGACTGGTCACCGCCGTCGGATTTCCGACGGCGGCCTTTGCTAGGACTCGGCCAGGATCTGGCCCACGTACCGCGCCACCGCTCGCACCGCCCCCATTGTGCCCGGGTAGTCCATCCGGGTCGGACCGATCACACCCAGTTTCGCCACGCTCTCGTCGCCCGAACCGTAGCCGACCGAGACGATGGACGTGGAAGTCAGCCCCTCGTAGGTGTTCTCCCGCCCGATCCGGACCGTCATCGCGGCGTCCGCGGTCTCACCCAGGAGGCGGAGCAGGACGACCTGCTCCTCCAGGGCCTCCAGCACCGGCTGGATGCTGAGCGGGAAGTCGTGCCCGAAGCGGGTCAGGTTGGCCGTGCCGGCCAGCATGATCCGCTCCTCGTTCTGCTCGGCGAGCGTCTCGAACAGGGTCGCCAGGACCGTGCTGACGGTCGGCCGCTCGGCCGGTTCGAACTGCGCCGGCAGCTCCTCCAGCAGCCCCGGGACCTCCGGGAGGCGCCGGCCGGCGGCCCTCGCGTTGATCCGGGCCCGCAGGTCCGCCAGCACCGTCTCGCCGACCGGGCCCGGGCAGTCGACCATCCGCTGCTCGACCCGGCCGGTGTTGGTGATCAGCACCAGCATCACCTTGGCCGGGGCCAGCGCCACCAGCTCGATGTGCCGGACGGTGGAGCGCGTCAGCGAGGGGTACTGCACCACCGCGACCTGCCGGGTCAGCTGGGCGAGCAGCCGCACGGTGCGCGCGACCACGTCGTCCAGGTCGACCGCGCCGTCCAGGAAGTGCCGGATGGCCCGGCGCTCGGGGGCGCTCATCGGCTTGATCTCGGCGAGCTTGTCGACGAAGAGGCGGTACCCCTTGTCGGTCGGGATGCGGCCGGCGCTGGTGTGCGGCTGGTGGATGTAGCCCTCCTCCTCCAGCGCCGCCATGTCGTTGCGGACGGTCGCCGGCGAGACCCCGAGGTTGTGCCGTTCCACCAGGGCCTTGGAGCCGACCGGCTCCTCGGTGCCCACGTAGTCCTGCACGATCGCGCGGAGCACGGCGAGCTTGCGTTCGTCCAGCTGGCGGACCTCACCGGCCATGGGGCACGCACCTCCGTCTTCGCACGTTGTCCGACTGTGTCCCTTGCTGCTGCGGGCCGCTCCGAAGACCCTTGCCCTGGCACTCTGAACACGCGAGTGCCAAAACCGTACCTGCCAGTGTAAGGCCCGGGTCCTACGGCAGGAACGGCCGGACCGGGGTGATCCTCCCCGCAGTTCCGCTCACGGCCCGCGGGGCCCCGGCGGTTCGATCCTCCCGGCGCCGGGGTGGTGCCGGGAGGCCGTCCGGGTGGCAGCATCGAAAGCGACGGCGAATGGAGGAGCAAGCGATGTCGAGCTCGGGCCAGCACACCCGTTTCGCGCCGGACCGCGGCCTGACCGGCCGCATGGTCGCGACGATGTTCGTGATCGGGCTGCTGTACGTCGGTTTCACCGGCCTGCTGATCGCGCTGCTGCGCGGCGCCTGGCCACTGATCGTCCTGATCTCCGGCGGGCTGTTCGTGGCCCAGTTCTGGTTCAGCGACAAGATCACCGAACGGGCGATGGGCGCCCGCCAGGTGTCCCCGGAACAGTTCCCCCAGCTGCACGGCACCATCGACCGGCTCTGCGCCCTAGCCGACATGCCCAAACCCCGCGTGGCGGTCGCCGACAACGACATGCCGAACGCCTTCGCCACCGGCCGCAACCCGCAGAACGCGGTGGTCTGCGTGACCACCGGGCTGCTGCGCCGGCTGGAGCCCGAGGAACTGGAGGGCGTCCTCGCCCACGAGCTGTCGCACGTCGCCCACCGGGACGTCGCGGTGATGACGATCGCCGGCTTCCTCGGCGTCCTCGCCGGGGCGATGACCCGGATCGCGATGTACGGCGGGTTCATGGGCGGCGGGCGCAACAACAACGACCAGAACGCGGCCGTCCTGGCGCTGATCATCCCGCTGGTGTCGGTCGTCGTCTACGCGATCAGCTTCCTGCTCACCCGGCTGCTGTCCCGCTACCGCGAACTCGCCGCCGACCGGGCCGCCGCCCAGCTCACCGGACACCCCAGCGCCCTCGCCTCGGCGCTCACCAAGGTGACCGGGCAGATCGCGGCCATCCCCAGCAAGGACCTGCGCCAGGCCCAGCCGTACAACGCCTTCTACTTCGCCCCCGCGCTGAGCGCCCGGGAGGCCGCCTCGCAGCTGTTCTCCACCCACCCGAGCCTGGAGAAGCGGCTGGAGCAGCTGGCGAAGATCTCCGAGCAGCTCGGCCGCTGAGCCTCAGTTTTCGACCCGAGAGGACCGCCGTGGGAATCCTGGACGCCCTGTTCGGCCGCACCAAGCCCGTCAAGCCCGACCTCGACCAGCTGTTCGGCGTGCCGTCCGCCGCGCTCACCCTGGAGGCCGGGGCCGGGTTCACCCCCACCGGGCTCGGCTCGGTCTGCTTCGCGGCCGTCGAGGGCGCCGCCTTCGTCCAGGTCCAGCAGCAGGTCCGGGCGCTGCTGGACGCCGACACCGAGCGTGGCGGCGTCCCCGTGGAGGCCTCCAAGGACGGCTACGGCTACTCCTGGCTGCTCGCCCGGCACCGCCCCGAGGAACTGCCCGAACTGGTCAACGACCTGCACGCGGTCAACAGCGAACTGGAGGCGAACGGCTTCGGGCCGCAGCTGCTCTGCTCGCTGGTCGGCTTCCGCGACCCGGACGGGCGGTCGCTGGCCCTCGTCTACCTCTACAAGCGGGGGACGTTCTACCCCTTCGCCCCGATGCCCGGCGGCGGGGAGCGGCGCGACAGTCCGCTGGAACTGCAGGTCAACGCGATGCTGGGGAACGACCTGCGGCTGGAGAAGGACCTGAGCCGCTGGTTCCCGGTCTGGGGCGCGCCGGGCCTCTGACGCGCCGTCCGCCCTCCCTATGATCACCCGTATGCGCAGCCGCCAGTACGGACCCGACCTGACCCCGCCGTGGAAGAAGCAGCAGCCCGCCCCGGAGGTGCCCGCCGAGCGGGACCTGGTGGTCGAGGAGGCGGCGACCGGCTACTGCGGGGCCGTGGTGCGCTGCGAGAAGACCGCCGAAGGCTTCACCGTCACCCTGGAGGACCGGTTCGGCAAGCACCGGGTGTTCCCCCTGGTGCCGCGCGGCTTCCTGCTGGAGGGCCGGGTCGTCACCCTGGTCCGCCCGGCCGGCCCGGCCCCCGCCCGCGCCCCGGGCCGCACCGCCTCCGGCTCCGTCGCCGTCCCCGGCGCCCGCGCCCGGGTCGCCCGCGAGTCCCGCATCTACGTCGAGGGCCGGCACGACGCGGAGCTGGTCGAACGGGTCTGGGGCGACGACCTGCGGATCGAGGGCGTGGTCGTCGAGTACCTGCGCGGCATCGACGACCTGCCCGCGATCGTCGCCGACTTCGCCCCCGGCCCCGGCCGCCGCCTCGGCGTCCTGGTCGACCACCTGCTCCCGGGCACCAAGGAGCACCGCATCGCCGCCCGGGTCACCGGCGACTCGGTACTGGTCGTCGGCCACCCCTACATCGACATCTGGCAGGCCGTGAAGCCCTCCTCCGTCGGCATCCCCGCCTGGCCCGCCGTCCCTCGGGGCGAGGACTGGAAGGAGGGCACCTGCCGCCGCCTCGGCTGGCCGGTGGACACCCCCGCGGCCTGGAAGCACATCCTCTCGAAGGTCGACTCCTACAAGGACCTGGAGCCCGAACTCCTGGGCCGGGTCGAGGAACTGATCGACTTCACGGCCCTGCCGGAGTGACGGCGGGGAAAGTCGGCAGTCACCAGACTCACACCCATCGGATCCACAGGAACGGCCTCGCCGAAGAGGCTGGTCCGCTCGGAGAGGTGCGCACACGGTAAGCCCTCGGTCAGTCCACCAGGTCACGTACGACGGCGTCGGCCAGGAGGCGGCCCTGGAGGGTGAGGGTGGCGCGGCCCCGGGCGTAGGGGCCGGGGGCGAGGAGGCCGTCGGCGAGGTGACGGCCGGCGGCCTCGCGGCCGGTGTCGGTGAGGAGGTCGAGGGGGATGCCGTCGACCAGGCGGAGCTCCAGCAGGATGCGTTCGACGCGGCGGTCCTCGTCGGCCAGCACCTCGCGGGCCAGGGCCGGGGTGCGGTGCTCGGCGAGGGCTTGGGCGTAGGCGGCGGGGTGCTTGGCGTTCCACCAGCGGACGCCGCCGACGTGGCTGTGGGCGCCGGGGCCGGCGCCCCACCAGTCGCCGCCGGTCCAGTAGAGCTCGTTGTGGCGGCAGCGGCCCTCGGGGGTGGTGGCCCAGTTGGAGACCTCGTACCAGGAGTAGCCGGCGGCGGCGAGCGCCTCCTCGGCGATCAGGTAGCGGTCGGCGTGCACGTCGTCGTCGATCATCGGCAGTTCGCCGCGCTTGACGCGGGCGGCGAGCCGGGTGCCCTCCTCGACGATCAGCGAGTACGCGGAGACGTGGTCGGGCCCGGCGCCGATGGCGGCGTCCAGGGAGGCCCGCCAGTCGTCGTCGGACTCGCCCGGGGTGCCGTAGATGAGGTCGAGGTTGACGTGTTCGAAGCCGGCCGCTCGGGCCTCGGCCACGCAGGCCTCGGGGCGGCCCGGGGTGTGGTGGCGGTCGAGCAGCTTCAGGACGTGCGGGCGGGCGCTCTGCATGCCGAAGGAGAGCCGGTTGTAGCCGCCCTCGCGCAGTTCGGCGAGGTACGCCGGGTCGACGGACTCCGGGTTGGCCTCGGTGGTGACCTCGGCGCCGTCGGCGAGCCCGAACTCCTCGCGGATCGCGGCGAGCATCTTGACCAGGTCGCGGGCGGGCAGCAGGGTCGGGGTGCCGCCGCCGAGGAAGACGGTGTGCACCGGCAGGTCGGCGGAGCCCAGCACCTTCCGGGCGTGGCGGATCTCGGCGACCACGTTGTCCGCGTAGGTCTCCTGGGAGGCGACGGCCCCGGAGGAGCGCAGCTCGGTGGCGGTGTAGGTGTTGAAGTCGCAGTAGCCGCAGCGGCTGGCGCAGTACGGCACGTGCAGGTAGAAGCCGAACGGCCGGTCGCCCAGCCCGTCGAGGGCGTGTGCGGGCAGGGAACCGTCGGACGGCACCGGATCGCCGTCGGGGAGTGCGGAGGGCATGAGCCCATTGTCCCGTACGGCCCGACCGAACCCGGCGGGCCGTACGGGGGCGGGGCCGGTCAGGCCTCGTTGGCGCCCGCGTACATGGCGGTGACCGCGTCGGCGTAGGTCCGCTCGACCACCGGGCGCTTGATCTTCAGGCTCGGGGTGAGCTCGCCGTGCTCGATGTCGAGGTCGCGCGGCAGCAGGTGGAACTTCTTGATCGTCTGCCAGCGCTGGAGGTCGCCGTTGACCCGCTTGACGAAGCCCTCGATCAGCTCGTGGACGGCCGGCTCGACGGCCAGCTCGGCGTAGGACTTCCCGGCCAGGCCGTGCTCGGCGGCCCACGGCAGCAGGACGGCCTCGTCCAGGCCGATCAGCGCGGTGCAGTAGTTGCGGCCGTTGCCGATCACCAGGATGTTGCTGACGAACGGGCAGACCGCCTTGAACTTGCCCTCGACCTCGCTGGGCGCCACGTACTTGCCGCCGGAGGTCTTGAACAGGTCCTTCTTGCGGTCGGTGATCCGCAGGAAGCCGTCCGGGCTGAGCTCGCCGATGTCCTCGGTGTGGAACCAGCCGTCCGGCTCCAGCACCTCGGCGGTCTTCTCCGGCAGGTTGTGGTAGCCGCGCATGACGCCGGGGCCGCGCAGCAGGATCTCGCCGTCCTCGGCGATCCGCACCTCGGTGCCGGGCAGCGGGCGGCCCACGGTGCCGATCCGCACGTCCTCGGCCCGGTTGACGCAGGAGCCGGCGCTGGTCTCGCTCAGGCCGTAGCCCTCCAGGATCGGTACCCCGGCGCCGATGAAGAAGTAGCCGATCTCCGGGGCGAGCGCGGCGCTGCCGGAGACCGCGCCGCGCAGCCGGCCGCCGAAGGCCGCCCGGATCTTCGCGTACACCAGCTTGTCGGCCAGCGCGTGCTGCACCCGAAGGCCGAGCGGGGCGCTCTCGGTGCCGGTGGCGATGCGGCTCTGCTGGACCGCCCGGGCGTGCTCGCGGGCGACCTTGGCCGCCCACAGGAAGATCTTGTACTTGGCGCCGCCCTCGGCCCGGGCCCGGCCCGCGATGCCGTTGTAGACCTTCTCGAAGATGCGCGGCGCGGAGGCCATGATGGTCGGCCGGATCGCCGGCAGGTTGTGGATGATCCGGTCCACCCGGCCGTCCACCGCCATCACGTGCCCGGTGGCGATCTGCCCGGAGATCAGCGTCTTGCCGAACACGTGGGACAGCGGCAGCCACATGAACTGCACGTCGTCGGGGCCCAGCAGGCCGCTGGCCTCCTGCGCCCGGCCCTCGTACGCCCAGCAGTCGTGCACCAGGCGCACGCCCTTGGGGCGGCCGGTGGTGCCGGAGGTGTAGATGAGGGTGGCCAGCTGCTCCTTGCCGAGCCCGTCGACGGCCTTCTCCACGGCGTCCGGGTGCTCCGCCAGGTACCGGGTGCCGCGCTCCTCCAGTTCGGCGAGGGTGAGCAGGTCCAGGCCGCCGGTCTCGGGGGCCTCGGCGGGCGCGTCGAAGAGGATCACGGTGCGCAGTTCGGGCAGCTGGTCGAGCTGCCCGACGGCCTTGGCCAGTTGGGCCTCGTTCTCGGCGAACAGCGCCCGGGAGCCGGAGTCGGAGAGGATGAACGCGGTCTCGTCCGCGTTGGTGCTGGGGTAGACGGTGGTGATCGCGGCGCCCGCGCACATGGCGCCGAGGTCGGCGACGATCCACTCCAGGCGGGTCGAGGAGGCCAGGGCCACCCGGTCCTCGGGCCGGATGCCGAGCGCCATCAGGCCTGCGGCCACCGCCTTGACCCGGACCGCGGTCTGCGCCCAGGTGAGCGAGCGCCACTGCTCGGCGCCGGGCGCGCCGTCGGCGGCCTGCTCGTCCACCGGCGAGGGGTAGCGGTAGGCCTCGGCGTTCGGGGTCAGGGCGACCCGCTCCAGGAACAGGTGGGCGACGGAGGCGGGGCGCCCGGCGACGAGGTCGGGCCTGCCGGAGTCGATCAGGGACTGCGCGGAACTCAACGAGGACCTCCGGTGGCGGGTGGCCGTCTGAGGGATTGTCGCGGCGTCCGTGGGGGCGGTCGCCGGGCCCCCGGTTCACCTGAGCGGTACCGGTCAGTAACAAAGGGGCAATCAGCAGCCTAGGGGGAAACCGGTCATTCCGTAAGGGGGCGGCGCCCGACGGCACGACCCCGCGCGACCGGTGCCGCACCCCGCCGTTCGGCAAAGGCCCGGCAAACCTCCGGCTCCCGGACGCCGAATGACCTGTACGACGCTACAGAACACCGAGAATTGGGGTGCGAACCCGACCGGCGACGACAAGAGTGTGCTAGTGCTGATCAGACTGCTGAGGGCGTACCTGCGCCCGTACTCCCGACCGATCACCCTGCTGGTGCTGCTCCAGCTGGTGTCCACCCTCGCGGCGCTCTACCTGCCGACGCTCAACGCCGACATCATCGACGACGGCGTGGTCAAGGGCGACACCGGCTACATCCTGCGCGTCGGCGGGGTGATGATCGCGGTCACCGTCCTCCAGGCCCTCTGCTCCATCGGCGCGGTCTACTACGGCGCCCGCACCGCGATGGCCTTCGGCCGGGACGTCCGCGCCGCCGTCTTCGACCGGGTGCAGAGCTTCTCCGCCCGCGAGGTCGGCCAGTTCGGCGCCCCCTCGCTGATCACCCGCACCACCAACGACGTCCAGCAGGTCCAGATGCTCGCCCTGATGAGCTTCACGCTCATGGTCGCCGCGCCGATCATGTGCGTCGGCGGCATCATCATGGCGCTCAACCAGGACGTCCCGCTGTCCGGCCTGCTGCTCGCCGTCATCCCCGTGCTCGGCGTCGTCGTGGTCCTGCTGGTCCGCGCGCTGCGCCCCAGGTTCCGCAGCATGCAGGTACGGATCGACACCGTGAACCGGGTCCTGCGCGAGCAGATCACCGGCATCCGGGTCATCCGCGCCTTCGTCAAGGACGACCAGGAGCAGGCCCGCTTCGCCGACGCCAACGAGGACCTCACCCAGGTCTCCCGCCAGGTCGGCCGGCTGATGTCCATCATGTTCCCCGCCGTCATGCTGGTGGTGAACGTCTCCAGCGTCGCCGTGCTCTGGTTCGGCGCCCACCGCATCGACAGCGGCGCCATGCAGATCGGCGCGCTCACCGCGTTCCTCTCCTACCTGATGCAGATCCTGATGAGCGTCATGATGGCCACCTTCATGTTCATGATGGTGCCGCGCGCCGAGGTCTGCGCCGAGCGCATCCAGGAGGTCCTCGGCACCGACAGCAGCGTCGTCCCGCCCGCCGCCCCCGTCACCGAGGTCCCGCACCGCGGCACCCTGGAACTGCGCGGCGTCGACTTCCGCTACCCCGGCGCCGAGGCCTCGGTGCTGCGCGGCATCGACCTCACCGCCGGCCCCGGCCAGACCACCGCCATCATCGGCTCCACCGGCAGCGGCAAGTCCACCCTGCTCGGCCTCGTCCCCCGGCTCTTCGACGTCACCTCCGGCCGGGTCCTGCTCGACGGCGTCGACGTCCGCGAACTCGCCCCCGCCGCGATCGCCGAGAGCGTCGGCATCGTCCCGCAGAAGCCCTACCTCTTCTCCGGGACCGTCGCCAGCAACCTCCGCTACGGCCGGCCCGACGCCACCGACGAGGAGCTCTGGCACGCCCTGGAGATCGCCCAGGCCAAGGAGTTCGTCGAGAAGCTGCCCGAAGGCCTGGACGCCCCCATCGCCCAGGGCGGCGGCAACGTCTCCGGCGGCCAGCGCCAACGCCTGGCCATCGCCCGGACCCTGGTCCGCCGGCCCTCCGTCTACCTCTTCGACGACTCCTTCTCCGCGCTCGACTACGCCACCGACGCCCGGCTCCGCAAGGCCCTCGCCCGCGAGACCTCCGACGCCACCGTCCTGATCGTCGCCCAGCGGGTGTCCACCATCCGCGACGCCGACCGGATCATCGTCCTCGACGAGGGCGCCGTCGTCGGCAGTGGGACCCACCACGAGCTGATGGCCGACAACCCGACGTACCGGGAGATCGTGCTCTCCCAGCTCACCGAGCAGGAGGCGGCGTGACCACGCCCGGCAACAAGCCCGACCTGACCAAGGGGCCCGCCCCGAGAGGCGCCGCTCCCGAGGACGCCCCGGTGGACGGCGCCCCGGTGAACGGCGCCCCGAAGGACGCCGCCAAGGACGCCGAACTGCCCAGCGACTCCCAGGCCGCCGCCGCCCGCCGCGGCCCGGCCGGCCCCGGCCGCTTCATGGGCGGCCAGGGCACCGAGAAGTCCATGGACTTCAAGGGCTCCGGCAAGCGCGTCCTCGGCCTGCTGCGCCCCGAACGCAACACCCTGATCGGCGTCCTGGTCCTCGGCGTGCTCGGCATCGGCTGCGCCGTCATCGGCCCCAAGATCCTCGGCGACGCCACCGACCTGATCTTCGCCGGTGTCGTCGGCGCCCGCTTCCAGACCGGCATGTCCAAGGACCAGGTCATCGACGGGCTGCGCGCCCACGGCGAGGGCGGCGTCGCCGACCTGCTCTCCGCCGTCCACTTCACCCCCGGCCAGGGCATGGACTTCGGCGCCATCGGCACCGTCCTGCTCTGGGTGCTCGGCATCTACCTCGCCTCCGCCGTCTTCGGCATCTTCCAGGGCCGGCTCGCCACCCGGGCCATCCAGGCCGCGAGCTACCGGCTGCGCCAGGACGTCGAGGCCAAGCTCGCCCGGCTGCCGCTCAGCTACTTCGACAAGCAGCCGCGCGGCGAGGTGCTCAGCCGGGTCACCAACGACATCGACAACATCGGCCAGTCCATGCAGCAGACCATGGGACAGGTCGTCAACTCGCTGCTCACCGTGGTCGGCGTGCTCGCGATGATGTTCTGGATCTCCCCGCTGCTCGCCGTGATCGCCCTGGTCTCGGTGCCCGTCTCGGTCGTCGTCGCCACCAGGGTCGGCAAGCGGGCCCAGCCGCAGTTCGTCCAGCAGTGGAAGTCCACCGGCCAACTGAACGCCCACATCGAGGAGATGTACACCGGCCACACCCTGGTCAAGGTGTTCGGGCGCCAGCACGAGTCCGCGGAGACCTTCCGGGAGCACAACGAGGCGCTCTACCACGCCAGCTTCAAGGCCCAGTTCATCTCCGGCATCATCCAGCCCGCGATGATGCTGATCGGCAACCTCCAGTACGTGCTGGTCGCCGTCGTCGGCGGTCTGCGGGTCGCCAGCGGCGCGCTGTCCATCGGTGACGTCCAGGCGTTCATCCAGTACTCGCGGCAGTTCAGCCAGCCGCTCACCCAGGTCGCCAGCATGGCCAACCTGGTGCAGTCCGGCGTCGCCTCCGCCGAGCGCGTCTTCGAGCTGCTGGACGCCCCCGAGCAGAGCGCCGAACCGGCCATGCCGGAACGGCCCGACGTGGTGCGCGGCCGGGTCGCCTTCCAGGACGTGTCCTTCCGCTACGACCCCGAGAAGCCGCTCATCGACGACCTCTCGCTCAAGGTCGAGCCCGGCCAGACCGTCGCCATCGTCGGCCCCACCGGCGCCGGCAAGACCACCCTGGTCAACCTGCTGATGCGGTTCTACGAGGTCAGCTCCGGACGGATCACCCTCGACGGCGTGGACATCGCCGCGATGTCCCGCGAGGAACTGCGCTCCGGCATCGGCATGGTGCTCCAGGACACCTGGCTGTTCGGCGGCAGCATCGCCGACAACATCGCCTACGGCGCCGAGTCGGCCACCCGCGACCAGGTCGTCGAGGCCGCCAGGGCCGCCCATGTCGACCGCTTCGTGCGCACCCTGCCGGACGGCTACGACACCGTCATCGACGACGAGGGCACCAACGTCAGCGCCGGCGAGAAGCAGCTGATCACCATCGCCCGGGCGTTCCTCGCCCAGCCGTCCATCCTGGTCCTGGACGAGGCGACCAGCTCCGTCGACACCCGCACCGAGGTGCTGATCCAGCGGGCCATGGCCCGGCTGCGCACCGGCCGCACCAGCTTCGTGATCGCCCACCGGCTCTCCACCATCCGGGACGCCGACGTGATCCTGGTGATGGAGAACGGCTCGATCGTCGAACAGGGCTCGCACGACCACCTGATCGCCGCCGACGGCGCCTACGCCCGGCTCTACCAGGCGCAGTTCGCCGAGGCCGTGGCCGAGGTGGACTGACGCTCCCCCGAAGACCGTCGGAGAACGCGGGAAGGGCCCGGGCTGATGC
>NZ_JBHUAL010000214.1:0-16534 GCF_042789775.1 Kitasatospora sp. NPDC056800
GGGTGATTCCCGGGCCCCGCCGCCGTTCTCGTACCGCCGTACCGTCCTGCCGACGCGCCGCCCTCAGCCGAGCAGGTCCAGCGCGCCCGTCCCGGTGAGGTCGTACGCCCCCGCGAGGACCAGGAAGAGCAGCACCGCCAGCGTCAGCCCCGTGTAGTGCAGCCGCCCGAACAGGTTCCACCAGCGCCCGCGCCAGGCCAGCACCGTGCAGAGCGCCATCACCGGGGAGAGCGCCAGGGCCGTCACGACCAGGGCCGGGACCACCGTCAGCAGCGGCGAATCGCCCAGGAACAGCGTCTGGTTGAGCGCGTTGGCGTCCGCCGTCAGCAGGGCGAAGCAGCCGGTGGCGGCGAGCAGCAGCGCCCCGGTGGTCCAGCCGAGCAGCCGTACGGCCGGCCGGTCGGCCCGGCCCCGGCGGCGGGCCAGGCGGACCGCCGCCGCCACCGGCCAGCCGAGCAGGGTGAGGGCGAGGACGGCGAGGCTGCCGACGGCGACCGCCTGGTGCGGGCCGGGTGCCTGGTACCAGGCGAGCCGCTGGTAGGCGATGGTCGGGTCGGCGTCGGTGAGCAGCGTGAGGGTGCCGTCGGCGGCCCGCTGGAAGGCGATCCGCGCGGTGCCGCCGACCTGCTGGAACAGACCGGGTTCGAGCTGCTCCCAGTGCGTCTCGGCCGCCTCCGGGTCCCGGGTGACGGGGCCGGTGACGGTGAGCCGGCCGTGCTCGGCGGTGACGTGAAGGGAGGCCATCAGGGCGGCGGCCCGGGTGAGGTCGGCGTGGCTGGTGCGGGTGGAGCGGTAGTCGCCGGTGTAGGCGTCCAGGTCGCCGGTGAGCGGCGCGGTCGCGGCGGCCGGGGGCGCGGGCAGGAAGCGGTCCAGGAAGGCGGTGAGCACCTGCTGGGTGGCCCAGCCGCCGCTGGCGTCGGTGCCGTCGCCGTTGAGGGTCACGTAGAGGCCGAGGCCGCGCTGGGGCAGCAGGGCGAGGTTGCTGTGGAAGCCGGGCACGTCGCCGTCCTTGACCAGCAGCTGCTCACTGCCGTGGGTGCGCTGCTCCAGCAGGTAGGCCAGGCCGGGCAGACGCGGGTCGGGGCCGTAGTGGCGGGCGAGCAGCCGCTCGGCCGTCGCCGGGTCGAGGATCCGCCGGGCGTCCGGGCCGCCCTGCGGGAGCAGGGCCAGCAGCAGCTTCGCCATGTCGTCGGCGGTGGTGACGGCGGCGGCGCCGGTGGGCGTCCAGGGGCCGTAGAGGCCCGCGGTCCCGGTCTGGCCGTCGCCCTCGGGGCGGTGGCCGCGGGCGAGGTCGGCGTCGATCGCGGCGGGGTGGGGCTGGCTGAAGGTGGTGCGGTCCATCCCGAGGGGCTGGAGGACGTGCTGGGAGACGTACTGGTCGAAGGGCTGCCCGGAGACCGTCTCGACCAGGTAACCGGCCAGCGCCACACCGTAGTTGTCGTACGCGGCGGCGGTGCCGGGGGCGCGGACCCGGTCCGGCTGGTGGGCGGCGAGCGAGGCGCCGAGGCCCTCGACCCGCTCGGGCCCGGCCTGGGCGAGGCCCATGAAGCTGTCGTCGAAGCCCGCGGTGTGGGTGAGCAGGTTCTCGACGGTGACCGGGCGGCCCGGGTAGCCGTCCCTGACCTTGAAGGCGGTCAGGTAGCGGTTGACGTCGGTGCCCAGGTCCAGCTTCCCCGCCGCGACCTGCTGGAGGACGGCGACGGCGGTGAACACCTTGGCGTCGGAGCCCATGAAGAAGGCGGTCCGCGCCGGGTCGACGGGCCGGTTCGTCCGGGTGTCGGCGACGCCGTAGCCGCCCGAGAAGACCTCCCGCCCGCCGGCCACCACGGTCACGGCGGCGCCGGGGATGCGGTGCTCGGCGAGCAGCCGGGGAAGCAGCTCGTCGAACAGGGCTCTCACCTGGACGGGGTCGGCCGGGGAGGGCGGCGCACCGGTGGCGGCCGTCGGCACGCCTGTTCGCGTCGTCGGCGCGCCGCTTCCGGCCGTCGGCGCACCTGTTCCGGACGCGCGCCCGGCGGCGTGGGCCGGGGTGAGGCCGTGGAGGAAGAGGCCGAGGGCGGCCAGCACCAGGACCAGACGGACCAGCGGACGGCCGGCGGCGAATCGCTCGGACATGGCGAACTCCCGTGATCATTGCGGTGGTTGGCGGGGGTCCGGCGCTCCGCTGACGGGCCGCTTCCGGACACCTCGAACGCTAGGCCGGGAGCGGTGGGCCGGGGCAGGGCCCCTGGGCGTCGATCGGAGGGTGTACCCAGGTACCGCCGAGAGGGGGCCGAGGCCCCGTGAACAGGGCGGCGGGGTAGGGCAGTCTGGTGGTCCGCAGGGTCGGGACGGCGGCCGCGAGGCCGGTACGGAGGGGGACGGACAGTGACAACGGGCAGCGTGGGCAAGGAAGTCGGGGACGGCGCCGAGGCCGCCGGGGTGAGCGCGGGCACGCCGCTCGACCGGGCGCGCCGGGCCGTACGGGACCTGCTGCGCGCGACGGCGCTGGCCGGGTTCGCGGTGCCGCAGCTGCTGCTGCTCGTCGCCGCCACGGTCACCGCCGTCCTGCTGGGCGTGGGCCTCGGCGTCCTGCTGGTGCCGGCGACCGTCCTCGCCGTCCGGGCCCTGGCCGGCCGCCGCCGCACGCTGGCCGCCCGCTGGTCCGGCGTCGCGGTCCGCGAGCCGTACCGGCCGCTGCCGCCGGCCGAGCCGGGCCTCAAGGGCGCCTGGCAGCGCTGCCGGGCCCTGCTCGGCGACCCGGCCACCTGGCGGGACCTGCTCTGGCTGCTGGTCGACCCGGTGATCGGCTTCACCGTGGCGCTGTTCCCGCCGGCCCTGGTCGCCTTCGGCCTCTTCGGCCTGCTGCAGCCCTGGCTCTGGGAGCCGATCGCCTCGGCCGACGGCAACACCTGGTACTGGTGGGTGCACGTGACGGACCCGGGCAGCGCCCGGATCGCCGTCCTGCTCGCCGTCCCGACCCTCCTGGCCGGTCCGGCGATCGCCCCCGGCGCGCTGCGCGGCCACACCGCGCTGGCCGGGGCCCTGCTCGGCCCGACCGCCCGCGCCGAGGCGCTGGCCGCCCAGCGCAAGGTCGTCCACCTGACCGAGACCCGGCGCGACGCGCTCACCGCCCAGGCCGCCGAACTGCGCCGGATCGAACGGGACCTGCACGACGGCGCGCAGGCCCGGCTGGTGGCCATGGGGATGAACCTGGGCGTCGCCGAGCGGCTGGTCGAACGGGACCCGCAGGCCGCGAAGCAGCTGCTCGCCGAGACCCGCCAGGCCTCCGCCACCGCCCTCAACGAGCTGCGCGACCTGGTCCGCGGCATCCACCCGCCGGTCCTCGCCGACCGCGGACTGGCCGACGCCGTACGGGCCCTGGGCATGGACAGCCCGCTGAACGTCACGGTCACCGCCGACCTGCCCGGCCGCGCCGAGGCACCGGTCGAGTCCGCCGTCTACTTCGCCGTCTCCGAAGCCCTGACGAACGCCGCCAAGCACGCGGGCGCGAGCCGGGTCGACGTCCAACTCTGGTACCAGGACGGCACCCTGAAGGCCCAGGTCACCGACGACGGCACCGGCGGCGCCGACCCCTCGCGCGGCACCGGGCTGCGCGGCCTGGAACGGCGGCTTGCTACCTTCGACGGCGTCCTGGCCGTCCGCAGCCCGATCGGCGGCCCCACGACCCTGACGATGGAGCTGCCGTGCGAGTTGTCCTCGCCGAGGACCTCTTCCTCCTGAGGGACGGACTGGTCCGGATGCTGGAGGCCTACGACTTCGAGGTCGTGGCCGCGGTGGACACCGGACCGGCCCTCCTGGAGGCCCTGCTCACCGAGCGCCCGGACGTGGCCGTCGTCGACGTGCGGCTGCCCCCGACGTTCACCGACGAGGGCCTCCAGGCCGCCCTGGAGGCGCGCCGGCGGATCCCCGGTCTGCCGGTGCTGGTGCTCTCCCAGTACGTCGAGCAGCTCTACGCCAAGGAGCTGCTCGCCGACGGCACCGGCGCGATCGGCTACCTGCTGAAGGACCGGGTCTTCGACCCCGACGAGTTCGTGGAGACGGTCCAGCGGGTAGCGGCCGGCGGCACCGCGCTCGACCCGCAGGTGATCGCCATGCTGGTCGGCAGCAACGAACGCAACAAGCCGCTGGACCGCCTGACGCCGCGTGAGCGCGAGGTGCTGGGCCTGATGGCGGAAGGCCGCTCCAACGCGGCGATCGCCGAACGGATGGTGATCACCGAGCGGGCGGTGAAGAAGCACACCGCCAACATCTTCCTCAAGCTCGACCTGCCACCCTCGGAGGAGGACCACCGGCGGGTGCTGGCCGTGCTCGCCTTCCTCCAGGTCGCGCCCTGAGCCGTCCTCAGTCCTCGGCGCCCTGGGTCGTGGTTCCCTCGGGCGCGGTCTCCGCGGCCACCCAGTCGAGGTAGCCCGGACTGCCGCCCGTCACCGGCACGGCGACCAGCTCGGGCGTCTCGTAGGAGTGCCGACCGGCCACGAACGCGCCCAGCCGGTCCACGAGTTCGGCCCTGGTCTTGAGGTCGATCCGCCACTCCTCGGCCTCCTGCACCTCGCCGTCCCACCAGTACACCGACCGTACGGGGTACACCTGGGCGCAGGCCGCCAGCCGCTCCCGCACCACGGCGGACGCCAGGGCCCGGGCCCGCTCCTCGCTCTCGTGGGTCGTGGTCACCACGACGAAGCGCCGCTCACTCGCTGTCATGCGCCGACGGTACCCCGGGACGGGTCGGCCGAATTCCCGTTGCCCCGGCCGGACGGCGGTTGCCACGATCGGCCGATGACGACCTTCACCGGCCCCGACGGCACCCGGCTCGGCTACCGCGTGCTCGGCCGGGGCGAGCCGCTGCTCGTCCTCGCCGGCGGCCCGATGCGCGACGCCGCGTACCTCGGCGACCTCGGCGGCCTCTCCGCGCACCGCGCCCTGCACGTCCTCGACCTGCGCGGCACGGGCCGCTCGGAGCGCCCGGCCAACCCGGCTGACCACCGGGTCGACCGGCAGGTGGCGGACGTCGAGGCCTTCCGGACCCACCTCGGACTCGACCGGGTGGACCTCCTCGCCCACTCCGCCGGCTGCTCGCTCGCCACCCTGTACGCGCTGCGGCACCCGGAACGCACCGGTCGGCTGGTGCTGGTCACTCCCAGCCTCCGGATCTTCGGCAGCACCTCCTCCGAGGACGACTACCGCGAGGCGGCCGAGGCCCGCGGCCTCGCCGAGGAGGAGTGGTACCCGGCCGCCCGGGCCGCCGTCCGCACCGCCTTCGCCGGCGGCGCCGCCGACCCCGACGCCGTGGCACCGCTCTTCCACGGCACCTGGGACGCCGCCGCCCGCGCCCACGAGGCCGACCGCACCGCCCAGAGCCACCCAGAGGCCGCCGCGGCCTACCACGGCGGCGGCTTCCAACCCGCCGACGTCCGCGCCGCCGTGGCCGAACTCGCCTCCCCGGCACTCCTGTTGGCCGGCGAGTACGACCCCGACCCGAGGCCCGGGGCGGTCCGCGCCACGGCCGCGCTGTTCCGCCACGCCCGTACCGCCGTCCAGCCCGCCGCCGGCCACTACCCGTGGCTCGACGACCCGGCCGCCTTCAGCCGTACGGTGGCCGCCTTCCTCGCACCCTGAAGCGGCGCGCCGCCCGGACGGTCCCACACCCGCCCCCGCCAACCCGCGGGGCCGCCGGGTCAGTCCCGGCGGGCCGTGTGGACGGTCATCGCGGAGAGGTAGAAGGCGTCCGGGCGGTGCAGGATCCCGGTGGGGGCGTCCTCGTCGAGCAGGGCGTCCAGGGTGGCCCGGTCCTCGGTGTCGAGCTGTTCGGCGAGCCGGTCGCGCAGCCGGGTCAGCTGGACGTGCAGGTAAGCGCGGACCGGGCCGGCGAGCGGGGCGGGGTGGTCGACCAGGAAGGTGCGGGTGCCGGTCGGGGTCAGCCCGGCCCGCCCGAGCATGGCCGGCCAGTCCTCGATCTCCTCGGTGCTGTCGGGCAGTTCGGCCCGCATGGTGGTGAAGCCGTCCTCGTGGGCGGCGTCCATCCGGGCCTGGAGGCCGGGCCGGCCGAGGCCGAAGTCGCGCGGCAGGTAGCGCGCGGGCAGGCCGCGTTCGGCGACGGCGAGCAGGCCGCCGGGCCGCAGCGCCCCGGCGAGCGAGGTGAGCGCGGCCTGCTGGTCGCCGAGGTGGTGGATGGCGTTACCGGACCAGATCAGGTCGGCCTCGCCGAGCTTGTCGAACTCGGCGGGCAGGTCGGCCTGTCGGGTGCCGAGCCGGCCACCGGAGCGGACCCGGGCACGCTCCAGCAGGGCGGCCGACTGGTCGACGGCCACCACCTCGGCCGCCGGGAAGACCTCCGCCAGCAGTCCGGCGATCACCCCGGGCCCGCTGCCGACGTCGAGGACCCGCCGAACCGCGCCCTCGCCGTGCAGGCCGAGCAGCCACCGCCCGGCCTCGGTGACGGCGCCGGCCCGCAGGTCGCCCTCCAGCTCCAGGTGCGCGGCGAGCGCGTCCCAGTCGAAGTCGGCGGCGGGGACGTGCCCGTGGGAGTGCCCGTGGGACGGGCCGTGGGAGTGGGAGTGGTCGTGCTGGTGCGCTGACATCAGGGTTTCTCCGATCGTGGGTTGACGAAAGCTTCCCCGCTCAGGCGGGCACGGCGGCACCGGACGCGCGGTACCGCACGACGGCCCGCTCGACCTCCTCCGCCGCGAGGTCGTGGTCGAGCGCGAAGGCGGCCGACGCGCCCATCCCGGCGGCGGTGACCACCTGGGCGCGCGGGTCGGCGACGTTGCCGACCGCCCAGACGCCGGGGAGGCTGGTGCGGCCGGTCCGGTCGGTGGTGACCCAGCCGTTGTCGTCCCGGGCGCAGTCGAGGCCGAAGAGCAGCGCGTCCCGGGGCACCGGCCGCGGGAAGACGAACACCGCCTCGCGCGGCACCACCTGCCCGTTGGCGAGCTCGACGCCGCGCAGTCGCCCGTCGTCGGAGACCAGGCGGACGATCCGGCCCTCGACCACCCGGACGTCCCGGGCGGCGAGCCGTTCCCGCTCGTCGTCGGTCAGTGCGAGGGTGTGCGCGAGCAGCACCACGTCCGCCGACCACTGCCGCAGCAGCAGCGCCTGGTTGACCGCCCCCGGGCCGGTACCGAGCACGCCGAGCGGGCGGTCGCGGACCTCCCAGCCGTGGCAGTACGGGCAGTGCAGCACATCCTGGCCCCACCGCTCGACCAGGCCGGGCAGCTCCGGCAGGCCGTCCCGCAGCCCGGTGGCGACGACCACCCGGCGCGCGTGCAGCACCGGCCCGCCGGCCAGGTGGACCACGAAGCCCGGCGCCGCGGACGCGGCCGGACCGGCACCGGCACCGGCGGGCTCGATGTGCTCGACCCGGGCGTCGATCAGGTCCGCCCCGTACCGGGCGACCTCCTCCCGCCCGACCGCCAGCAGCGCCGCCGGGGGCATGCCGTCCCGGCTCAGGTAGCCGTGCATGTGGGCGGCGGGCGCGTTGCGCGGCTCGCCGGCGTCCACCACCGCGACCCGGCGCCGGGCCCGGCCCAGCACCAGCGCGGCGTTCAGCCCCGCCGCTCCGGCGCCGACCACCACCACGTCGTAGCGCTCGCTCTCCCTGCTCCCGGTCACCCCGGCTGTCCTGGTCGTCCCGGTCGTCTCGCCCATGGCGCTCACCTCCACCGCCAGGCTGCGGCCCACCCCACCGGATCGGCAAGCAATGTTGCCGCCTCAGCAAACCCCGGCCCCGAGCCGACCTTGCCCTCAGCCCACCTCGGCGGCCCGCGCCCCCGTCCGCCGCCAGTACGACCGGGCGGCCACCGCCAGCGCGACCCCGTACCCGGCGAACCCGCACATCCCCACCCAGGCGACCTCCAGCGCGCTCTGCTCACCGGCGAACTCGCCCAGCCTGATCCGCGTCACCCCGGCGGTGCACAGCCCCAGGTAGCCGACCCCGACCACCCCGTACGGCGCCAGCGTGGCCGCACCCAGCAGGGCCGGGGTGAGCGGCAGCCAGCGCGGCACCCGGCGGCCGCGCAGCGGCAGGGTCCAGCGCGGGAAGACCTGCCCCCACGGACGGACCAGCCCCCAGAGCAGGAACACCCCGAGCAGCGCCAGCAGCATCGTGCCGTCCAGTCCCCAACGCTCCAGGGCGAGCCAGAGCCCGGAGGAGCCGTTGCGCACATAGCTCGCGTACATCCGGTCACCGCTGATCCCCGCGAAACTGCCGCCGAGCGCCCAGACCAGCTTCATCAGCACGTACGGCACGAACGCCAGAGTCCCTGTCCAGGCGGCGAGTTGGACGAGCGGCGGGGCCGCCGTGGGAGCCGGCGCGGCCTGCCCGGCCCGGCCGGCACGGGCACCGGGCCGCAGTCCCAGGGCGGCCCTGGCCAGCAGTACCGCCCCCAGCGCCGCCAGGGCGCGCCCCACCGTGTCGGGAACGCTGTCCACCCGCTGGCCGAACACCAGCGTCACCAGGTCCATCAGCAGGCTCCAGGCCCCCACCGCGGCCGCCCCGCAGAGCAGCCACAGCAGCCGCTGCGGCCGCACCGGTTTCCGGCGCGCCACCAGCGCTCCGGCGACGACCGAGAGCAGGCCCACGCCGGCCACCACCCACCCCGGCCAGTGCGCGCCGAACAGCGCCGTCCCGCTCAGCCCGCACCCCACCCCGAACCCGGCGTACCCGAGCCCCCAGCCGGCCACCGCCCACCCGCTTCTCACCATGCCGCCAGGCTCACCCGCGCCACCCGCCCCGCCCCTCCCCCGGCACGGTGATCCCCCTCCCCCACCCGGGGGACCCCGCACCACGCGCGGCGGATATCACTCCAACTCGCACTCCCCGACGCACAACTGAGCCAGCACCAGGGGAACAACCCCATGCGAGGCTTCATCGGCAGCCTCGACCACGACGACCGTGCCCGGACCACCGGTGCCGCGAGCCTCCCCAGCGACCCGCTCGACGGTCAGCCCGGCGATCACCGGCCCGCGCACCGTGGACCACGGTGCCACCATCGTCCTGCCCGGCCTCGACGACCGGCCGGGACGGGAAAGCGTGGCACAGTGTATTGCGGCGCGATACACTGGCACCATGAAGACCATCACGCAGCGCGAACTCGCGGCGCGGTCCAAGGCCGTACTCGACGACGTCGAAGCCGGCGAGATCTACCACGTCACCCGCAACGGCACGGAGATTGCCGAAGTCCGACCGATCAGCAACCGCCGACGGTTCGTCCCCGTGGAAGAGCTCCAGCGCAAGTGGCGGAGCGCACCCGCCGTCGACGCCGCACAGCTGCGGGCCGAGGCCGACACCTTCTACGGCGACGAGGACCGGGTCGAGGGCAGCGGCGACCCGTGGGAGCGCGCGTGAGCGAACGACGCCAGTGCGGCCTGCTCGACACCTGTGTGGTGATCGATCTGCCGCAGATCGATCCGGAACTCCTGCCGTTCGAGGTCGCCGTGCCCTCGGTGGTGCTGGCCGAGCTCTCCCAGGGTGTCGCCATGGCCAAGGACCCAGTGCAGATGCTGGCCAGGGCCCAACGGCTGGCCGACGTGGAGGCGGAGTTCACCGCCCTCCCGTTTGACCGTGAGGCCGCCCGGCGATTCGGAACACTGATCGCACTCACGATCCAGGCCAAGCGCGACCCCCGCCCTCGCCGCATGGGCCTGATGATCGCTGCCACCGCCGCCGCCCACGGCCTACCGCTCTACACCCGGAACGCGGACGACTTCATCGGCCTGGAGCAGGGGATCGAGGTCATCGCGGTATAGCCGCTCCGACCGGGCCACCCCGCCCGGCCGTGGTGGCCGGGCGGGCCGGGGCTCATCCCCTCGGGGCGGCGAAGCAGTGGACGGTGACGGTGCGGCCGGAGGCCCACCGCTGGTCGCCGCTGCCGAGGTGGGTCCAGCCGAGGCGGCGGTAGAGGGCCACGGCGGCGGTGTCGGTGGCGAGGACGTCGAGCACGGGGTGCAGGCCGAGCGCCCGCGCGTGCGCCACGGCGCAGGCCAGCAATCGTGCGCCGATGAGGTGGCCGCGCGCCGTGGGGGCGACGTAGAGGCGGCCGATCACGCTGGTGAGCTCCGGGCGGCCGCCGGTGCGGTGGCCCCACAGGGCGGGGGCGAGGTCGTCCGGGGTGCTGCGGGCGAGGCCGACGTGTCCGGCGAGCCGGCCGTCCGACTCGGCGATCCAGGCGGCGAGCTGGCCGTCCGGGGTCAGCCAGGCGGCGGGGCGGTCGGGCCAGTCGGCGGGATAGCCGTCGGCCGCGTGGACGTCGCCGAGCACCCGGACGCAGTCGGCGAGGTCGTCGGCGCGGCGCGGTCGGACCAGCACCCCCGCTCCGGCCTGCCGTGAGTGGGACGCGACGACGGTGGCGCGTTCTTCGAGGTCTGCCATGCCGGTACGTTACCGGCCGGGCCTCACCGTCGCAGCAGGTCGACGACCCCGGTCAGGTCCTCCTCGCCACCGCCGATCTCCAGCCTGCGCTCCATCAACCGGAAGTACGGCTCCAGCAGTTCGGCGCTCACCCCCTGCTCCTCGGCGGTGCTCAGCAGCGTCTGCCGGCCGGCCACCTGCATCGCCAGGTTGGACACCACGCCCTGGGTGTAGTCGCCGCTCTCCAGCTGCTCCGCGGTCCTGGCCACCGAGCCGGACATCGCGGCGAGCCAGCCGCCCAGCAGCGGCGCCAGCTCGCTCGGTGCCACGGCCTCGCCGCGGACCAGTGCGAAGGCGTGCGCGATCCCGGCGAGCATCCCGTACATCCCGCTGAGCAGCGCCACGTCGTGCAGCGCCGCGTACCCGGCGTCCGCGCCCACGTACCGGGTGCCGGCCGGGACGGCGAGGGTGGCCCCGTGCTCCTCGAACAGCTCGGACGAGCCGCTGTAGAACACGTACGCCCCGGCCACCGGGACGCCGATCATCGGCGGGACGGCCATGATCCCGCCGTCCAGGTAGCGGGCGCCGCGCTCTTCGGCCCAGGCGGCGCGGGCGCGGGCCTGCGCGGGGGTGCTGGTGACCAGGTTGACCAGGTCCTTGCCGGTCAGGTCGACGCCGTCCAGCGCCGCCGGCACGGAGGCGTCGTCGAGCAGGCAGACGACGACCAGCCGGTTCGCGGCGACCGCCTCCGCGGCGGTGGCGGCGACGGCGGCACCGCGGGCGGCGAGCCCCTCGGCGCGGGCGGCGGTGCGGTTCCAGACGGTCAGCGGGTGCCCGGCGGCGAGCCAGGCCCCGGCCAGCGCGGTACCCATCGCGCCGAGGCCGAGCAGGGTGAGCGGGGTGGACGGGGTGTTCAGGGCGGGCGTGGTCTCGGACGCGTTCTCAACGGGGTTGGTTGCCATGGCAGTCAGCCTCCGCGCTGCCCCCGGAAACGATCAAGTACGCACTTCGGAGTGGGTGGTTACCCTGGGGTCAGTATCCAGGTCGGAGGTTCGGAAGGGGTGGGCATGGCGACCGTGCCGAGGCCGGGGGCGTACATCTGCGGGACGGACGCCGCGATGGACGTGATCGGCGGCAAGTGGAAGGTGTCGATCCTCTGGGCCCTGGGCGAGCGCCCGCGCTGCCGCTTCGGCGAGCTGCGCCGGCTGCTGCCGGGGATCACCGAGAAGGTGCTGGCCGCGCACCTGCGCGAGATGGAGGCGCACGGCATCGTGCACCGCGAGGCGTACGAGGAGGTGCCGCCGCGGGTCGAGTACGCGCTGACCGAGGCGGGGCACCGCCTCAACACGGCGCTGGGGCCGCTGGGCGACTGGGGCCGGGAGCACCTCCTGGGCGGGGCGCCGTACCCGGCGTAGCGCGGCCGCACGGGGCGCCGCACCCGGCGTGGCGCGGCCCGGGAAAGGGCCCTACGCGATCGCGGCCGACACCACCGCCGCCACCGCGATGTTGCAGGAGGCGGACACCCACACCGCCGGGTGCGGCTCCGGCTCGACCAGGATCGCGCCGAGCTTTCCCGGCGTCAGCAAGTCCACCAGCCAGAACGCGACGGCCATCAGCACCAGCCCGAGCAGGCCGTAACAGGCCGTCGACAGCAGGCCCTTGGCGAAGTCGGCGTAGGTGTACATGATCGCGGTGAAGACGATGCCGCCGATGCCGAGCAGCGCGGAGCTGAGCAGGACGGCGGCGTTGCGGTTGCGCTCGACCCAGATCTGGTGGCCGAGCCTGCCGGGCGTCAGCAGGTCGACCAGGCCGATGCCGAGGAGCAGCAGCACCACGCCGAGGGCGCCGTAGGCCGCCGCCGCACCGAGCCCGTGCAGGATGTCGTTCATCGTGGTTCCAGCCCCCGGTCCGCTCACGCCAGCCCCCGACCGGCTGGTCAGGGCCCCCGACCGCCTTGGTCAAGGGTTGGCAAAAGATACCCCACCCGGGTGAGGGGCGGACCGGGATCCGGAAACCGGGGACGGGTCAGTCGTCCTCGTGCACCAGGTGGTCGACGCAGGCCGCGACAGCCAGCAGCAGGCCGGTGTCCGCGCCGTCGGCGATCTCCACCCCGTAGGTGTCGCGGATCCTGAACCACTTGCGGCTGATCCGGGCCAGGTCGTCGCCGTGCTGGTTCTCGATCCGGTAGTCCTTGTCGATCAGGTTGCCGTGGATCTTCAGCTCGCCGCCGGAAGCCAGCTCCACCAGGTACTTGTCCCGGAACGGGGTGAACAGCTTCTCCCGGACGGTGGCGACCACCTCGCCGTCGGCGTCCTCGATCTTCATCGCGTCGCGGACGGTGAGCATCTTCTCCTTCACCACCGCGACCACCCGCCCGTGCGCGTCCTTCAGCTCGAAGGTGTCCCGCAGCCGCAGCACCTTGCCGTCCACCAGGTACGCCTTGCGGCCCCGGTCGTCCTCGATCCAGTAGTCGTCGCCGACCGCGAACAGCTTCTCCCTGACCAGGTACCGCACCTGCGACCTCCTCGTGTTGACGTCCGCCCCATTCGACCCCGGACCCCCGGCCGCGGGAAAGCACCGCCACGGGACGGCCGACCGGAAACCCCGTCGCACAACGGCCCCCGATCCCCTTCAATACGGCCATGCACCCCGATCTCACCACCGCCGAACTGCGCAGCGAGCGCCTCGACCTGCTGCCGATCGCCCCCGGGCACGCCGAGGAGCTGGCGGCCGCGCTCGCCGACCCGGCCCTGCACGCCTTCACCGGCGGCCGCCCGGCCACCGTCGAGGAGCTGCGCGCCCGCTGCGCCCGGCTCGCCGCCGGCTCCCCCGACCCGGCCGAGGCCTGGGGCAACTGGGTGCTGCGGCTGCGCGCCGACGGCGCCCTCACCGGCTACGTGCAGACCACCGTCCGCCCCGACGGGGCCGAGCTCGCCTGGGTGGTCGGCACCCGCTGGCAGCGCCGCGGCCTGGCCACCGAGGCCGCCCGCACCCTGCTCGCCCACCTCACCTCCGCCGGCGCCACCACCGCCGTCGCCCACATCCACCCCGACCACCACGCCTCCGCCAGGATCGCCACCGCCCTCGGCCTGCGCCGCACCGCCCACACCCAGGACGGCGAGACCCGCTGGCAGGCCGACCTCACCCGGCCGTAACCCCTCGTGGCCCGCGCGGTCACCATGCACTGGTCAGATCCTTGCGGCCCTCAGAGTTGATAAGTTCAATTAGCCACTGATGGCATGTATCAACTCTGGGGAGAGCGACGTTGGCAGGACGAGGCAGGCCCAGCCGCAGTACCGTCTACAACCGACTCGCCGGCGCGCTGACCGAGCTGAACGAGCGCTTCGGCGGACTCCCCAGTCCCCGAGAAGCCCAGGAGATCTGGGACGACATCTGGCACCAGGAAGCACACCACTCCACCGCGCTTGAGGGCAACACCCTGGTCCTTCGCGAGGTGCAAGCACTCCTGGACCAGGGTCGAGCCGTCGGAGCGAAGCCGCTCAGCGAGTACAACGAGGTCCAGGGCTACGCTGACGCCGCCCGCTGGGTCTACGGCCAGGCACTGGAACCGGACGCTTGGCATGACGGCCGCCTCGTTACCCTCAGCGAGATCCGCCATATCCACCACGCGGCGATGACCCCGGTCTGGAACGTGGCACCTCACCCGGACGCGAGCGACCGTGAAGGCCCCGGCAACTTCCGCGAGCACGACATCGCCCCCTTCACCGAAGGCATGACGCCGCCACGCTGGCCGCTGGTGCCGGCACAGGTCGAGCAGTGGGTTACCGAGGTCTGTGCTCTTGGACGGCTGATCGAGGAGAGCACGGATCTCGACCGGCCCCTCCCCGAGGAACTGGCCAGGATCCACAACCAGTTCGAACGAGTCCACCCGTTCCTCGACGGGAACGGCCGAACCGGTCGACTCGTCATGAACCTTGTCCTCGTCCGCCTCGGGTATCCACCGATCATCATCCTCAAGCGACAGCGGGACGCGTACCTGACCGCACTACGCAGGGCGGACGCGGGAGACTACGGCACCCTCGGCGAGCTGATCGCCCGGGCGATGGAGGACAATCTCAACCGCTTCATCGTCCCCAACGTGGCCGGCCCCGCGAGGATGGTCCCGCTCGCCGCACTCGTCGATGAAGAGCTGTCTCTCGCAGCGCTCCGGCAAGCAGCCCAGCGCGGTCGCCTGAACGCCGTGCAGGGCCCTGACGGAGTCTGGCGCTCGTCACGCAAGTCCGTCGCGGCGTACAAGGCCGCCAAACACCAGCGCAGGCCCCGCTCCACGGCATGACGCCCCGCCCTGGAATGCGGGCAGCGGGCGTGCGGTTTGATTGACGCATGGCATCTCGTGCACGTGTACGCGCCCCCGAACTGGTCGGGGCAGGCGGTTGGCTGAACACCGGCGGCAAGGAGCTCACGCTCGCCGACTTCCGGGGCAAGATCACCATCCTGGACTTCTGGACCTTCTGCTGCATCAACTGCCTGCACGTCCTGGACGAGTTGCGGGAGCTGGAGGAGGCGCACCGCGACACCGTGGTGATCGTCGGGGTGCACTCGCCGAAGTTCGTGCACGAGGCCGACCACCAGGCCGTGGTCGACGCCGTCGCCCGCTACGAGGTGCACCACCCGGTGCTGGACGACCCGGCGCTGGCCACCTGGAAGCAGTACGCCGTCCGGGCCTGGCCGACGCTGGTGGTGATCGACCCGGAGGGCTACGTGGTCGCCCAGCACGCCGGCGAGGGGCATGCCCACGCGCTCGCCCGGCTGGTCGAGGAGCTGGAGGCCGAGCACGCCGCGAAGGGCACGCTGCGCCGCGGCGACGGCCCGTACGTGGCGCCGGAGCCGACCGCGGGAAGCCTGAAGTTCCCCGGCAAGGCGGTCCGGCTGCCGAACGGCCACTTCCTGGTCGCCGACTCCGGCCACCACTCGCTGGTCGAGCTGGCCGAGGACGGCGAGACGGTGGTGCGCCGGATCGGCGACGGGCAGCGCGGACTGGTGGACGGCGACGGCTCGGACGGCGCCGGCCCGCGGTTCAGCGAGCCGCAGGGCCTCGCGCTGCTGCCGGAGGGCTCGGCGTACGACGTGGTCGTCGCGGACACCGTCAACCACGCCCTGCGCGGCGTCCGCCTCGCCGACGGCCTGGTGACCACCCTGGCCGGCACCGGCCGCCAGTGGTGGCAGGGCTCGGCCACCGAGGGCCCGGCCCGCGAGGTGGACCTCTCCTCGCCGTGGGACGTCGCCTGGTTCGACGGCCGGGTGTGGATCGCGATGGCCGGCGTGCACCAGCTGTGGTCGTTCGACCCGGCCGCCGACACGGTCGCGGTCGCGGCCGGCACCACCAACGAGGGCCTGGTGGACGGGCCCGCCGCCGAGGCCTGGTTCGCCCAGCCGTCCGGCCTCGCCGTCTCCGCGGACGGCGAGCGGCTCTGGGTCGCCGACTCCGAGACCTCCGCGCTGCGCTGGGTTTCACGTGAAACAGGGGCGGTCCGGACCGCCGTCGGCACCGGCCTGTTCGACTTCGGCCACCGCGACGGCGCGGCCGACCAGGCGCTGTTCCAGCACCCGCTGGGCGTCACCGTGCTGCCGGACGGCTCGGTGGCCGTCGCCGACACCTACAACCACGCGCTGCGCCGCTACGACCCGGCGAGCGGTGAGGTCAGCACGCTGGCCACCGACCTGCGCGAGCCCTCCGGGGCGGTGCTGGTGGACGGCGACATCGTGGTGGTCGAGTCGGCCCGGCACCGGCTGACCAGGCTGCGGCTGCCGGAGGAGGCGGTACGGGTCGAGTCGGTTGCGCACCGCACCCGCCGCGCGGCCACCGAGGTCGCCCCGGGCGCCTTCCGGCTGGACGTGGTCTTCGAGGCGCCGAACGGCCAGAAGCTGGACGAGCGCTACGGCCCGTCCACCCGGCTGCTGGTCAGCTCGACCCCGCCCGAGCTGCTGGTCTCCGGCGCGGGCGCGGACACCGACCTCTCCCGTGAGCTGGTGCTCTCCGCCGAGGTCGCCGAGGGCGTGCTGCACGTCTCGGCGATGGCCGCCTCCTGCGACGACGACCCGGAGATCGAGTACCCGGCCTGCCACGTGCACCAGCAGGACTGGGGCGTGCCGGTGAAGCTGGTCGCCGACGGCGCCCGCCGCCTCCCGCTGGTCCTGGCCGGGATGGAGTAACCCGGAACGACC
>NZ_JBHUAL010000215.1:0-16481 GCF_042789775.1 Kitasatospora sp. NPDC056800
GGAGCCTGCTGTGCGGCAGGCTCCCCGCCCCGTTACGGAGGGTCGGGCTTCGGTGGGCGGCTACGCACTGCGGCGGCGCCGGCCGTATCCGGCGAGCAGCACCAGGGCCGTGCCGCCGACGGACAGGGCCACCGCCGGTCCGGGGCAGCTGTCCGTGCGGGGGGTGCGGGTGGTGCCGGTTCGACGTGGACGGTCGCGGTGGACGGGGCGGGGGTCGCCGGGGTGCCGTCGGGGCCGGTGGCCGTCGGCGGCCTGCCGCAGCTCCTGCGGCTGATGCGCCCGGAGACCCTGTGCCACGAGTAGCGGCGCGGGACCGGATCCGGTGAAACCGATCCAGCCGATCCAGCCGATCCAGCCGATCCAGCCGATCCGGCCGTCAGCCGTCAGCCGATCGGTCCGAGGAGGAAGTTGCCCGGCGCGGCGGGGTCGTCGCTGAGGTAGAACTCGATGATCGCCTCGCGGAACTCGTCGAGGCTGATCACCCCGTTCCCGTCCCGGTCCAGCCGTGGGAACGCCTGCTCGGAGTGCACGCGCGGCACGCCCAGCTGCTCGTACATGTGGACGTACTCCTCCTTGCTGAGGACGCCGTCGCCGTTGGTGTCGTAGGCGTTCAGCAGGGCGTCGGCGATCGCCAGCACCGTGCCCTCGAAGTGCGCGGGCGTGGTCACGTCGGCCTTCATGACGGTGAGGAACTCCTGGCGCGAGACCTGTCCGTCGCCGTCGGTGTCCCCGTGCTCCAGCAGGAGGTCCCACCAGCGCGCGAAGGCGTCGTGCAGGGCCCGGATGGTGGCCTGGTCGTCCCTGGTCGCGGTCCGGGCGAACACGTCGGCGGTGCCGCGCAGGTCCTCCTGGGACAGCTGTCCGTCCCCGTTCAGGTCGAACCAGTCGAACAGGGTGTTGAACTTCTTGCTCTTCACGGCCGACGTCATGTGGTCCTCGATTCCCTGGCCGCGCGGGCGGCGTGTGGCGGCATGCGGCGAACGGTAGAAGGGGCGCTCCGGGGGACGCCCCCGCAACGCGGGGAAGCCACCGTCGCGGGTGACGGCGGGAGGGCGGCGGTGCGCCAGGTGGCTCAGCCCGGCCCGGTGAGGGCGTGGAGGGGGACCTCGACGCGCTGGTCGTGTTTGTCGACGAGCCAGCGGTCGATGTCCAACAGCCACCAGCGGTCGACCTCGACAGTGTAGAAGCGGCGGGGGCCCGAACCCCGGAAGTCGGATGCGGGCAGGAGCCATTCGCTCCGCACGGCGGGGTCGGGGAAGTTCAACTCGTAGTAGAGCCGGTGGTGTTCCGCCATGTCCTGATCGTCGGTGGCGCGGCAGGTGCCGGTGAACTGGGCCCCGTCCAGGCCGAGTCCGGGCAGGCCGGTCAGGTAGAGCGAGCCTGCGACGCGGGGGTGGTAGCCGATGTTGCGGGAGTGCAGGGCGGTGCGCAGCGAGTAGTAGAGCAGTCGCAAGGGGGCGCCGGGAGCGCGCAGCGGCACGAAGTTGACGGTGGAGGCCCACGGTTCGGTGCCGTCGGTGGTGGCCAGGGTCATGAACCGGGCGTGGGTGAGCAGGTGCCCGCTGCGGCGCAGGAGTTCGTCGGTGCCGGTCACGGGGTGCGTCCCGGTGCGGGGGTGCGGTCGAAGCCGAGGGGGACCGGGGGGTCGCTGAGCAGGGTGGCGTCCAGCAGGGTCCACCAGCGGGTCTGTTCGGTGCGGCGGTGTTCCCAGTCCGGGTCGCGGCCGCGGTCGGCGACCTGGCGGCGGTAGCGGCCCCAGCCGGCTTCGTCGGCGAAGCTGACGGTGTGTTCGATGGTGTGGACGTGGGCGCCGACGGTGCGTACCGCCCACCGGGTGCGCAGGACGGTGTCGAGTCCGTCGTAGTACCAGGACTCGCGGGCGCGGACCCACTCCCAGAAGGCGTGCGGGTCCGTCTCCGCGTCCGGCGTGGGCTGGATCAGGTAGACCAGGTGCAGCACGGCGGGTCTCCTTCCGATGTCGGCGGCGGTCAGCCGGAGGCGGGAGCGTCGGGGCCGTCCTGGGCCCAGCCGTTCCACTCGGGTGCCAGGGCCCAGGGGCGGGCGGCGCACCGGCCGGTCCAGAGCCGGGCGGTGTGGGCGTTGTGCCGGGCCGCCGTCCGCGGGTCGCAGAACCGCCCGTGCAGGGGCAGGACGACGGCGGCGAGCGGGGAGAGCACGGCGCCCTGCCGGATCTTGATCTGCCAGGCGGAGACGGCCAGGCGGTAGCGGTGGAAGCCGCCGGCGGCCGCGTAGTCGACGGGGGCCTGGTAGCAGAGCACGAAGTACTCGCTCCGGGGCTGGGCGGCGCGGTAGTCGAAGCCGAAGTAGCGGCCGTAGAGCCGGTCGTGGTGGGTGTAGCAGACGTTCACGGCGACGGGGCGGCCGTCGCGGACGGCGAAGCAGCCGACGGCCCGGTCCAGCACGCCCGTCGTGGCCTGGGCGGCGAAGGAGCGGAGCATCCAGGCGGGGTCGCTGGTTCCACCGTGCCGGGCACGGGTCTGCGTCACCAGGGCCGCGGCCTGCCGGGCGACGTCCCCGTGGGCCAGGGGCCGCCATTCCACGGTCGTGCCGCCGCGCTCGCAGGTGCGGCGTTCGGCCCGGCGGTGGGTGCGGTCGGGCTGGCTCATCCGTGCCGACTGCTCGGCGTAGCCGCCGGCCGGGACGGCGACGTTGGCGTCCGCGTCGTGCAGCAGGGCGACGGTCCGGGGGTGGATCCGGGTGAGCTCCCGGGCGTCGCCGGCGGCCAGGTAGGGCAGGACCACGCCGTCGAGGCCGCGGTCGCGGGCCAGCCGCAGCGCCCCTTCCAGCAGGGCTTCCAGGGCGCGGTCGCGGTCCTCGCCGCGGGTGCGGACCAGTTCGTTGTAGGTCGAGCGCCGGGCTCCCAGCCACAGCCATCGCGCGGACCGGGCGGCCGCCAGGTCCGGGAACAGCGTGGGCAGGTGGAACAGCCCGGGTTCGTCGTTCTCGCCGGGCCAGACGGACAGGGCGCCCAGCAACCGGCCGCCGGAGGCGGCGGTGAGCGCGCCGGTGTCGCCGTGGGCGAGTTCGAGCGCGCGCACCCAGGCGCTGCTGTTGTAGAAGTTGTCCGGGCCGATCAGCCGGTCCCACCGCGCGGGGTCGACCGCCGCGGGGGACGGGGGGAATCCTGCCTCGATCGGGCCGGTGCGGCGGTGGTCCCGTGGTGTGGTCGCCATGGTGGTGTCTCTGGGATCGGGCTCCGGGGGTCGGGTTCTCCGGGATCAGGTTCTGGTGCAGCTGATGATCGCCGCGTGGGGGCAGGCGAGGTACGGCCGCCAGAAGTCCTCGCCGTGGCGGGCGGTTCCTTCCCCTGAGACCCGGAAGGCGGGCCAGGAGATCGAGGCGAAGCCCGTCTCGCGCAGGGCCCGTTCCAGGGTGGTCCGGCTCCAGTACCGTGCGGTGATCCGTTCGTCGTAGCGGCCGAAGCACAGTTCCAGCGTCACCCGCGAGGCGTCGTGGCGCGACTCGGTCTCCACCAGGCGCAGGCCGTAGCGCTCGTAGTAGGCGCGCTCGCCGTGGAAGTCCGGGTTCACCGGCAGGGTGACGAACCGGCCGCCCGGGCGCAGGGTCCGTGATGCCAGGGCGCACAGGGAGAGCAGTGCTCCGTAGTCCTCCGCGTACGGCAGGACGTACACGGCCAGGCACGCGTCGAAGGCGCCGTCCTCGACGAGGTCGCGGCGCTCGGTGTACTCGATGCCCAGCGGCTCGTCGCGTTCGGCCCGCCGCGCGACGTCGAGCATGCCGCCGGAGACGTCGTACCCGACCACCCGCGCCGCGCCGCGTCGCTTGAGCTCCCGGCTGTACAGGCCCGTACCGCACCCGATGTCCAGGACGCTGCGGCCGGTGACCGTGCCCAGTGCGGCGAACACGCTGAACGACTCCAGGTGTCGGCGCCAGGGCAGGAGGAACATCTCCTCGTACATGTCACCGAGGGTGTCGAACCGGTCCGCTCCGCCCATGCCTTCGATTGTCCGCCCGATCTCCGGGGCGTGCCCGGCCCGCTACCGCCGCGGGTCCCGAGACCGCCGCCGGCCGGGCTACCGCCCGCTCCCGGCCGTCGCCCGCCCGCGCAGGGAGACCCCGAAGCGGGTCCGGAGCCGGTGCACCTCCCACCACGCCACCGCGGTCACCGTCGCGGGCCCGCCGACCACGGCGGCCAGCCGGACGGCCGGCGGGCCGGGCGGCAGGCCGCCGAACACCAGCCCGATCAGGGCGAGTTCCCAGACCAGGACGCCGGTCAGGACGGGCGGGAACACCGGGTGCACCCGGTCCATGGTGAAGGCCGTGCGAACCACCGTCGGCGAGGCGAAGGCCACGAACATCAGCACCCAGATCGGCAACGCCAGGACCAGCAGGTTGAACAGCGGCCCGAGGAACAGCCCCTGGACCGACCCCTGCGCCTGACCGGCGAGCCACAGCAGCACCGGCACCGCCGCGCACGCGCCCAGGTACTGCGAAGCCATCAGGACCGCCGGCCGCACCTGGGCCCGCATGGCCGGGCGCGCGGCCGGCCCGGCGAGCCGGAACAGCACCCCGACCACCACGGGCGCGGTCACCAGCACCAGCAACGGGGTGACCGTCAGCCGGGTCTCGAACTGGTCGTCGAGCTGGTCCCAGTCGTCCGCCGTCCCGTACACGAGCAGCACCACGAGCGCCGCCCCGAGCGCCAGCCACCCCCGTATCCGCTGCACCCGCAGCACCACCTCGTCGGTGATCCCCCGGGGCCCGGGCACGATGAACACCCGTCGCGCCAGCCGCCGTGCCGACCTGGCCATCGGATAGAGCGCCAGGAAGACCAGGAACGGCCACAGGCAGAACAGCAGCGGCACCAGGGCCCACCACCTGGCCACCCGCCGCGCGGGCGCCAGCAACTCCCGCAGGGTGGGCCACTCCTCGCCCCGGAACCGCTGCCACAGCGGGACTCCGGCCGGTCGCGGCCACTGGCGGGGATCCCGCGGGTAGGGGCTCCGTGGGAACGAGCCCTGATCTCCGTACGTCACGCCGAGTTCCTCACGCCTCTCCGTGTCACTGCCGACACTCCGTCAACCCGTCAGCGCCGCACCCTACTGCCCTGCTCCCGTGCTTCGTCCACCCCCTGCCCGCCACCCGTCCGGCCGACGGCCGTTCTCGGTTCGCGCTCGGACCAGGCCGGTCACCCGGCCTCGGGGGGCGTCGGATGAGCCTGCGGAGTGTGACGGGAGTGGCGGTGGGGCCGCCGCGCAGCGGCCCTATCCTTCTGCCATGGCGACATGGCGGCGGTCTCTGGCTGATGGGTTGTGGGCTCTCGACAAGGTCCTGGGCGGGCAACGGCGTCCGACCAGGTTCCAGAAGTGGGCGGGCCGGCACCCGGTCCAGGCCGGCCTGTGGGTGGCCGCGCCCCTCACGCTCTTCCTGTGGCTGGTGTCGGGTGATGAGACCGACAGTCCCCTGTTCGTCGTGATCGGCGGGCTGGCCACGTGGCTGATCCTCGGCCTCACCGCGGCCTCGGAGCGGCTCCGGCAGCGTCGGCTCAAGCGCCTGGGGATATGGGACGGATCGTGAGACGGCCCGGGCCCGGCAGGCGGAGGCCGGTGAAGGCGTCCTCGTCGTGACGGCCGAGACCCTGGTGGGTCGTCCCGCGAACCGGACGCTCCTGCCAGTCCTCAACGAGGAGGACTCCGGGGCGAAGGCGGCGCTTGCGCACCGTCACGCCGTCCGTCCGCCGCGGCGAGCAGGACCTCCGCCGCCTCGGTGCGCACGTACAGGACGTACCGGCCGCTGCGGTGGGCGTCGACCAGGCCGGCGGCGCGCAGGGCGGTCAGGTGCTGGGAGACCCCGCCGGGCGTGATCCCGGTGCGGCGGGCCAGCTCGGTCGTCGAGGCGGGCGTGTCGAGGTCGGCCAGCAGCCGGGCCCTGGAGCGGCCGACGACCGCTGCCAGGGCCTGCGGGACGGTGACCTGCCGTTCCCAGAGCGCGGCCACCCCGCGCGGCGGATAGCGCAGGGTGGGCTGCCAGTTCGGGCTGACGACGGAGAAGACCCGGGGCCAGACGAACACCGACGGCACGAGGAGGAGGCCGCGCCCGCCGAGCCGCCGGCTGCCGTGGACGTAGTGGTGCCCGACGCGCAGGGTGCCGTCGTCCCAGGTCACGACGGACCCCAGGTCGCCCAGCAGTCGGTCCGCCCCGTGCTCGGCGAACAGCCTGGCACGGTGCAGCACGTCCCCCTCCAGCAGCGAGCGCATGCGGGGCCAGTGCGGCGCGAGCGCGATCTCCCAGTACGACGCGATGAGGTCGGCGAGTTCGGCGAGGCCGCGGCGCGGATCGCCGCGCAGCCGGTCGACGCGCTCGGAACGCGGCGCGCGCGGAGCGCCGAGGCCCGACCGGACCTGCTCGGCGGGCGTGGCACGCAGGACGGCCAACTCGCTGTCCAGATCGGCGGCCGGGCCCGCCGGCGGCGGCGCGAGGAAGATCGGGATCGACCCGGGCGGATCCGGGACCAGATCGGCGAGCAGACGCCAGTCCAGCCCCGAGGCGGCCAGCCGGCGTCCGGCCTCGACGCTCCACGGGCGGTGCAGCGGGTGCTCGGCCGGATGCTTCAGCACTCTGACGCTGGCCACCACTTCCCACAGCGGCGACAGGGTGAACCTGGTGCGGGCCAAGTCGCGGACGGAGAACGCCAGATCCAGCACGATGCCCCCTCGACGGCGGAGGACCCAGCGGCCGGCGGCCCGGGATTCAGTACAGCCTAAATTCCTCGCCCGCCGGCCGGTGCGGCGGGAACCTCGGCTCATGACCAGCACCGATCTTCCCCAGCGGCCGGACACGGCCGCTACCACCCCCGATCCGTCTGCTTCGGTCCTGCGGGACCCGGGCTTTCGCCTGCTCGTCGGCGCCGCCGCGGTGAGCAAGCTCGGCACCGCGGTGAGTGCCCTCGCGATACCGCTGACCGCCGTCCTGGCCCTGCACAGCTCGCCCGGACAGGTCGGCCTGCTGGCGACGCTGAGCACCCTCGCCTTCCTGCTGATCGGCCTGCCGGCCGGGGCCTGGGTGGACCGGATCCGCAAGCGGCCGGCGATGATCGCCGCCGACCTGGTCCGGGCCGCCCTCCTCGGGTCGGTGCCGGCCGCCTGGGCGCTCGACTGCCTGACGATCCAACAGCTCTACCTGGTGGTCCTGTTGACGGGCGTGGCCACGGTCTTCTTCGACGTGGCCACGCTGACCCAACTGCCCGACCTGGTCGGGCGCCACCGGCTCACCCAGGCCAACGCCCACCTGGTGACGGTGGACGCCCTCGCCCAGATCGGCGGGCGCAGCGCGGGCGGATTCCTCACGGCCCTGCTCTCCGCCCCGGCGGCGATCGTGGTCGACGCCGTCGGCTACCTGTGGTCGGCGCTCCTCCTGCTGCGCATCCGCCGGCCGGAGCCGCGTCCGCGGCAGCGGCCCGACGCGGGGCTCGGCCGCGAGATACGCGAGGGACTGCGCTTCGTGCTCGGCGACCCGATCCTGCGGGCCGTCGCGCTCGCCGGAGCACTGACGAACCTGTCCGTCCAGCTGTGCCAGACCATGGTGCCGGTGTTGTTCGCCCGGGAGCTCGGCCTCTCCGGCAGTGTCATCGGCCTGTTCTTCGCCGTCGGCGGTCTCGGCGTGCTCATCGGTTCGATGTCGGCCCGCTGGTCGGCCCGCCGGTTCGGCGCCGGGCGGCTGCTGTGGTCGGTGGGCTTGGCCGTCGCACCGTTCGGCGCCCTGCTGGCCCTGGCCGACCGAGGACCGGCCCTCTGGCTCGCCACCGGAGCCTGGCTGATCACCACGTACAAGATCGGCGTCGACAACGTGATCCAGGTCAGCTTCCGGCAGAGCGTCACCCCCGACCACCTGCTCGGCCGGATGAACGCCACCATGCGCGTCCTGTTGACGGGCTCACTCGCGATCGGCGCGGCCCTGGCCGGCCTGCTGGGCGAACTCGCCTCCGTCCGAACCGCGTTGTGGGCCGGGGCCGCCGGGCTCGCCACGGTCTGGATACCGATCTTCTTCTCGCCGCTGCGCACCCGGCGCGAACTGCCGGGCACCGGCGCTCCGCGATGAACCGGCAGCCGGGCGATCGCTCCCGCGCCGTCATCACTCCGGCAGCGGGCGCGGGCGGGTAGGCCGGCACCGGAGCGGGAACCGCCTCCGTCCACAGACGGCCGGCGACGGTGACCGGCCCGCGCCCAGGAAGGGGAGCAGCATGCCGAAGGACCGTGCACCACGCGCCAAGGTCCGCCTCATCGCCTCGGAGGACACCGACCCACAGGTCCACGTGCCCCCGGGGCAGACGTACGAGACCGTCACGGCCACGATCGTCGACTCGCAGCTCAGCGACATCGTGGAGGAGACCTCCAGCGGGAGCACCCTCAGCCCCGCGCGGCTGTGCGGCAGCCGCTCGACCTGCGTGGCCATCCTGGAAACCGAGTAGACGGCATGACCGCCCCTCTCGCCACCTCCCGGTACACCCTGCGAGTGCCGTTGACCGAGGGCTACGCCCTCTTCAACACCAGTACCGGCAGCGTCATGAAGTTCGACGGACCGCAGGCCGAGGAGGCCACGGCGCTGCTGAGCGGGAACCGCCGGCTGGTCGCCCCGGACTCCGCGCTGGAGGAGACGGCCAGGAGCATGCTTCCGCCGCAGGCCCGGGACACCCAGGACATCGTGGGCGGATTCCCGCACCCGAAGACGTCCGTGTGCGGGGCCCTCGCGGAGGGCTCGGCCGTCGTCGGGGCCGACGGACTGGAATACCGCTGCGGTCTTCAGGTGGGCGAGCAGCACCGTGCCGTAGGCCGGTTGAGGGCGCTCCCCACGGCGGCGCTCCCGCTGACGGTGCGGGCCTCCGCTGCTCGCGTCTCGCCCGGGCGGCTCGGGGTGCGGACAGTGATCCGGAGCGTCGCTCCCCACGTCGCCGTCGCCGGACGGGCCGGGAACCGGGTGGCCAGGAGGCGCCGAGGGGTGTGCGGCGGGGCCGCCGGGCCCTGCGGGTCCTCACGCGGCCCGGACCCCTGAAGCGTCGCGGGTCGTCACGCGGCCCGGACCGCCGCGAGGGGGGAGAGTGCCGCGTACTCCAGGGGCGCGGAGGGGTCGATCGAGAGGTTCATCGGGGACGGGGCCGCGCCCGAGCGGACCAGGAGGTCGCCGATGGCCGCGATCATCGCGCCGTTGTCGGTGCACAGCCGCAGCGGCGGCACCCGCAGGGTGATCCCGGCGGCGGCGCAGCGCTGTTCGGTCAGCGCGCGGATGCGGGAGTTGGCGGCGACGCCGCCGACCACGACGAGGGTGCCGATCCCGTGGTCGGTGCAGGCCCGGACGGCCTTGCGGGTGAGGGTGTCCGCGATGGCCTCCTGGAGAGCCGCGGCCGCGTCCGGGACGTGCGGCTCGCCGCCGGCGGCCCGTTGGGCCTCGACCCAGCGGGCGGCGGCGGTCTTGAGGCCGGAGAAGGAGAAGGCGTACGGGGGATCGTTGGGCCCGCTGAGCGGGCGGGGCAGGCGCACCGCGTTCGGGTCGCCCTCGCGGGCGGCGCGGTCGATGGCGGGCCCGCCGGGGTAGGGCAGGCCGAGGATCCGGGCGACCTTGTCGAAGCACTCGCCGGCGGCGTCGTCCAGGGTGTCGCCGAGGTGGACGATCGGGTCGCGGGCGAGGTCGCGCACCAGCAGCAGGGAGGTGTGCCCGCCGGAGACGATCAGGACGACGCACGGGTTCGGCAGCGGCTCGCCCTCCAGGGCGGCCGCCGCGACGTGCCCGGCGAGGTGGTGGACGCCGTAGAGGGGCACGCCGAGCGAGAAGGCGTAGCTCTTGGCCGCCGCGACCCCGACCTGGAGCGGACCGGAGAGGCCCGGCCCGGCGGTGACCGCGACGGCGCCGACGTCGGCGAGGGTGAGCCCGGCCCGGTCGAGGGCCTCGCGGACCACGGGCGCCATCGCGTGGACGTGGGCGCGGGCGGCGATCTCCGGCACGACCCCGCCGTACCGGGCGTGCTCGTCCATGCTCGACGCGACCGCCTGCCCGAGCAGGACCCCGTCCCGGACGAGACCGGCACCGGTCTCGTCGCACGAGGACTCGATCCCCAGCACCACTGGCGAGGTCGGCATCGCACCCACTCCTTATTGCTCCTCGATATGCAACTGCAATTATTGTGCAATAAGGCACGGGAAGGGGGTCCGGCGGGGTCCGGCTTCCCGGACGGTGCGGCCCGCGGTGCTGGGGGCGGGCCGGAACAGCCAGCTCTCGGTCTGCTGCACGATGCCGATGCCGATGAAGCAGTGGACGGTGAAGTCCGGGTTCGGTGCGGAGACGGGTGCCGGCACCGGATCGTCGGTGACGGCCGCGGTGGCGGCCGCCGGAAGGAGGACGGTTGCGGCGGCGAACGGCAGCGGCGGCGACGGCCTGATCGGCGGGACCTACCCGGCGTAATGAGCGGCACTCCATCGGATGCACCATCCTGATGGCGCTGCGCACGACGCGGGGCCGGGCAGTCCTTCGGCCCCGCGCACTGCCCCGGTTCTACTGCTGCGTGTTGAGTGGGTCCAGCAGCAACCGGGCCTCGCGTCGCAGGTGTTCGAGCGGCTGAGTCAGTGCGGCCCCATGGTGGTTGACCGCCTCGGTGAGCGCTGCGATCTGACCACCGACCGGGCTGGTGCCCCCGAAGCCGTCTTCAGCATCTTCGCAGCCTGGCCCGAGGTTATCGGCTTGCCGGTGGTGATGAAGGCCCGCAGCTCTTGGGCGGCGGAGAGGGCCCACCGCGGACCGTCGGCGGCAGTTGCCGGTGCCAACTTGGGGAGAGGAGCCGGCCGGAGCCGGCTGCGGTCGTAGACGTGCAGCTCCGGACCAGCCTGCTCGCAGAGACGTTCCGCTGTTGCCCGGGTCGCGTCCGGCACCGTGTCGACTGCTGCGAGCAGGTGCACATCCGCGCCGAGCTTGCGACTCAGGGCGACGTCGCGTACGACCCTTGCAGGAACAACCATCCTCCGCCGACATGACGAGCGCCAAGCTCGGTCGGCTGGACTGCCCCCGAAACCGACGCTTCTCCCGCAGCGTCTATGCTCGTCGACCGTGCTCGTTCGATTACGGCGGGCCATGGAGCTTCTTGGGGGAGAGCAGCCGATGTCCGACTCGGTGGGGTACACCGTCCAACCCGACGCGCTGGACCACGTGACCACGGGACTCAACAACGTCGCAACCGACCTGGCCTCGGCCAACCAGGCCTACACCGCGCAGAAGCCCTACCAGTCCGCCGACTTCGGTGAGTTCGGTGTGGACCGGGCGTGGGCGGGCTTCGACACCAACTGGAGCCAGGAACTGCACGTCACCCAGCGCGCCGTGGGGCAACTGGTCCAGAAGATGTCGGCCACCAGCGCCAACTACCGCGCCGCGGAAACGACGGCCGCCGCATCGCTGACCCCGGCGCAGACCCGATGAGCAAGGTCGCGGACCTGCAGAAGGCACAGCAGTCCATCACGCACCCCGGTTCCGGCTTCTTCATCGGCGCCGCGCTGCTCGGCGCGATCGGCGAGGCCCTGGCCGTGGCCGGGCTGATCACCATGCGGCGCCGGGTCCGGGAAGAGGGCAGCTGATGCGCCGAACCGTCATCACCAGCGTGGCGGCGCTCCTGGTCGGCGCCCTGCTGCTCGTCTCCCACCTCGCCGGCTGGTGGTCCGACTCCGGCCCGGCCGGCACCACGGTCGCCTCCACCCCCCGACCGGAGGTGGAGGTGCCCCTCCCCGAGAAGGCGTCGAACGCCACCTCTCCGTATCCGACCAGCACGGTGACCCTGACGGTCGGACAGCGGCTCGGCGTCAGAACGACCGGGGGCGCCCTGCAGAAGAAGTGGTACCTCTACTCGGCGGGCGACGGCAGCGTGCTGCGGCCCGGCAAGGACTTCGTCATCAGCCCCTGCCCCACGGACCCGCCGATGGCGGGCTGCGGCTCCGAGTTCGACCTGACCTTCAGCGCCTTGGCGCCCGGAACCACCACACTGACCTGGTTGTTCGGGGAGGGGAGTTGCGATGCCGGCGTACCGACGTACAAGGGGGACCGGTGCGACATCTCCAAGAGCATCCAGGTCACCGTCCGCTGACCATCACACGGAACCTCGACGGCCCCGGCCGCCCCGCCCAGCACCCGTCTCCCCGAACCGGGGAGGCGGGAGCTGATGCGGTGCGCCCTCGCCGCTGCGACGGGTGATCCTGGCAGCCGTCGGCGAGCGGTTCGGCGTGCCCGCCGGGCCGGAGAGCATCACGGCCGGTACCCGCGATCACGTCGCCTCTTCTTGTCCGTCGGCCGTGGTACGGCCCGGCGGAATCGCTTGATCCTTTGCATTCGAACACTACCCAGCACGGGTTTCGGCGCCCACGTCCGTCGGAGCCGTTGACGGTCGGGCGACGACCATGTCGGCCTGCTCGCAGGCGTCCGGACGGTCGTGGAGGCCGAACAACGGGGGCGGGTGGTGTCGGTCGCGGGTCCTAGGCTGCCCCCGTGGATGTTGATGATCTTGATTGGCAGTTCGGCAGGCTCAGCGGTGTCCTGATGCGGATCGTGGACGAGGTCCTCGACCGTGGTGGTCTGGAGGCGCTGGTGGAGGCGACGCGGGAGCGCGAGGACTGGTTCTGTGCCGTGGGTGCGGTGCGGGGGTTGTGCGCGTGCGGGGAGTTCGAGCGGGCGTGGGCGGTGGTGGAGCCGTTCGTGGCCACCGGTTGGCAGCCGGCGGTACGGCCGGGCGCCGACGTCCTGCTGCGGTGGGGCCGTACCTCGCAGGCACTCGAACTGGCGCGCCCCGGGGCCGGGGAGAGGGCCGCGTACGACGCGTGGCGGGACTACGCCGAGGTGCTGGTCGAGGCCGGGCTGGTGGACGAGGCGATCGACGTGCTCGCCCGGCGGCCGCGTGACGGGCGAACGCTGTGGACCCTGATCACGGTGACCGAAGGGCGGGGGCGCGACGAGCGGGTGCTGGAACTGCTGGGCCCGATCGCCGAGGCGTTCCGCCGCGACCCGGAACAGCCCGGGGTCCGCGACCCGGGGGACGCGCTGTCCGCGCAGGCCCGCGTCCTGGAACGGTCGGGCCGTGTCGACGAGGCGATCGGGCTGCGGGCAGCGGATGCCGCCGCGAAGCGGGGCGGGTCAACCGTGGACGACTACGCGGAGTTGCTCGCGGGGCACGGCCGGATCGACGAACTGCGCGAACTCGCCACCGGCCGCGAGCGGTACGTCGCCGCGAGGCCGTACGTGACGGCCCTGGAGAACCTGGGCCGGGCCGCGGAAGCGGAGGTGTACCTGCGCGGCCTCATCGCCGCCCGGCATCCGGGCTGGTACGAGAACCCGCTGATGGAACTGCTGATCCGGCAGGGCAGGTTCGATGACGCCGTCAAGGCGGTGGAGCACACCTTCGACGACCTCTACGACGGCAACCTCCTCCAGGCGACCATGGTCCTCCTCGCCGAACAGGGCCGGCACGACCAGGCCCTCGAACTCACCGAGGGACGCAGTCCCGAATTCCTCGCCGAGAACGACGCCTTCTGGCTCCGCTCCAACCGGTGGTGGCTGATGGGAGAGGCGGGCCGTGCCGGGGAGGCCATCGCGGAGGTCGAGGCCCTGCCGGCCGACGAGGTCGACGACCGCGAGCAGACCATCGCATGGCTGCTCGCCCGGGACGGCCGCATCGAGGAGGCCATCGCCCGGCTGCGCCCGCTGCCCGGTACCCGGGCCGCGACGTACCTGGCCGAACTGCTGGTCCAGCAGGGCCGCTTCGCCGAGGCGATCGCCGCCGTCCCCGGTGTGGCTGCCCAACGGGAAGAGGAGCGGCGCTTCTGGACCCGCAGGGTGGAACACGAGGAGCCGAGTTGGTCCGATCCCGGCGAGGAGTGCCACGATGACCCGTGGACCAGCCCGGATACCGCGCCCTGGCAATGACGCTCCCCGCCCGTGGGAGCGGACCCCTGGCCTCAAGCGAACTCCTCGAACGGTGGTGCGGGCGAGGGGCTCAGCACGGGACGTCGCCGACGCAGCGCCAGAGGGTTTCGCGGTCCGGGTAGACGTTGGCGCGCGGTGAGAACAGGTGGCCGGTCCACTGCCGGCCGTCTCCGGCGGCGGCGAAGACCTCCGCCTGGTAGGCGAGCGGTGTGCCGCGGCGGGGGGTCACGCACTCCTCGGGGTCGCTGGTGAAGGTGGCGCCCGGTGCGATGGTGGTGTGCACGACGGAGCGTCCGGGGTCGCAGGAGTGCTGGATGCCCGACCAGGAGCCGGCCACCTTCGTGGTCACCTCGACCGGTGTGTCGGTCGGATTGTCGATCCGGACCGCGAACAGGACCTGACGGGACTGCACCATCGCACAGGCGCGCAGCCGAGTGCCGGACGGCCCGGGCTTCGGGGTCGAGCAGCGGCTGTCCCCGCCGAGCGCGCCGACCTCCACCTCGTGGGCGAATCCCTCGGCCAGGTCGGCGGGGGTCGCCATCGGCTCCCGCCCCGCCGCGCCACCGGACGGTGCGACCACCGATGCGGTGTCGGCGGTCGCGTCCTCGGACCCCCTCGCCCAGACCGCCGCGCCGAGCACGGCCGCGAGGGCCAGGACCCCGAGTGCCGCACCCCACCGGTGCGGCCGGCGCCAACGCGCCGCCCGCTCGGTGACTGACGGTTCGCCGGTGGGCTCGGGGCGCGCCGGAACCGGTACGGCCGTGGGCGTGGGCGTGGGCGTGGGCGTGGGCGTGGGCGTGGGCGTGGGCGTGGGCGTGGTGGCGGCGCGGCACGCCGCGCGGCGGTCGCGCAGCTCGTGGTCCGCCGCCTGCTTCGCCTGCCGGTGCCAGTGCTGCCAGCGGTCCAGTTCCGCCGGGTCGGTGCGGAAGATCCGGGCGAGTTCGGCGAGGACGGCGGGGTCGGGCAGTTCGGTGCGGTCGGGGTCGAGGTAGCGGCTGATCGACGAGGTGCTCAGCCCCCGGACGGTGGAGGCGTCGAGCCGGGCCCGCAGTCGGGCCACCACCCGGTCCAGGGACAGGCCGCACTCCGTGAGTCCGTCGTTCAGCGCGCGGACGAGCAGGGTCCGGGGGCGGTCCGTTTCCCCTGCCGGGTGCCCCGGGGTCTCGTCCGGCGGTTGGTCATGCAAGCGGTGTTGTCCCATCGCTGTCCCAGCGTCCGTCGTTTCCGCAGGTCGGAGCAGTGGGACGGGAAGCGGGAGAGCGCTGGGACGCCGCCCCGGCCGGAGGACCTGGTGACGTCCGGCGCCGGTCCGCAGGATGGATCCCGCGACACCGCACCGACTCGCCGACTCCCGCCGCGCCACCACCTCTCGGCCCTGGCATGCCCCGGCATGCCCGCCGACTGTAGGCGAACCGACCGGGCGGCGGTCAGGGTCCGTTCACCCCAATGGAGGAGCTCTCATGAAGCTGTCCCGGCGCACCGCCGCCGCCGTTACGCTGACCGCCCTCACCCTGCTGCCGCTCGGCGCCGCCACGGCGCCGGCCTCGGCGGCCGCCACCGTCCGGGACCGGATCGTCTCGGTGGCCCGCGGGGAGATCACCCCCGCGGGCACCTCGCCGGAGAAGACCGGCTCCTGCGACAGGTACTTCGCCTACCACCGGGACTCCGGCTCCTGCGCGAAGACCCCGTGGTGCGCGGCGTTCGCCGAGTGGACGTGGCACCGGGCCGGGATCGACGGGACGGTCGACGACCTGGCCGCGCGTGGCATCGGCAAGTGGGGCAAGCAGAAGGGGCTGTTCCACCAGCGGGGCACGTACACCCCGAAGCCGGGCGACCTGGTGATCTACGGGGAGCCGGACGGCGGCACTCCCGGCCACGTCGGCGTGGTCGCCGCCGTCCACGCGAACGGAACCCTCGACACCGTCGACGGCAACCTCGGCGACAAGGTCGCCCTCCGTACCCACCTCGACCCGTCGACGGTGATCACCAACCACCAGCACGTCTCCGGCTACGTCAGCCCGCCCGGGGCCTGAGCCTCGCCCGGAGCCCGAGCCCGCCCGGAGTCCGGGCCCCGCCAAAAGTCCGGGCCACGCCCGGCCTGGCGCAACACCGTACAACCCCCACCGGAAGGACAGACCGTCATGGAACGCACCCGTAGGCACCTCGGCCTCATCGCCTCCCTCGCCGCAGCCGCGGCCGCCCTGCTCGCCGTCCCGCAGCCCGCCCACGCCGCCCTCGACCCGTGGTCGTGCGTGGAGGGGCGGGTCTGCGTCTACAGCGGCCCCGACGGGACGGGCAGCGTCTGCGCCTGGCCCTACGACGACCCGGACTGGCAGTCCGGAGACCGCTGCAGCTGGTCCGCCACCACCAAGGTCCGCTCGGTGTACAACCACGGCGGCTCCGGCAGGCCGGTGGCGTTCTACCCCGGCGCGAACTACACGGGCCAGCGGGTGGTGTGCACGGCGGCGGGCGCGAGGGGCAACTTCTCGCAGAACGGCGGCACCGGCGTCCACCTCCGCTCCCACCGCTGGTCCTGCTAGGCCTCCCGGGACACC
>NZ_JBHUAL010000216.1:0-16336 GCF_042789775.1 Kitasatospora sp. NPDC056800
CCCCGTCGACCCGGCCGACCTCCCTGCGCTCGTCCTCACCCACCGCGTCGTCCGGGAGACCCTCCGGCTCTACCCGCCGATCTGGCTGTTCCCCCGCCGCGCTACCGGCACCGTGGAACTGGGCGGCCACCGGTTCGCCCCCGGGGCCCAGATCTTCTACAGCCCGTACGCCCTGCACCGCGACCCCCGCTGGTACCGCGCCCCGGGCACCTTCGACCCCGACCGCTGGGACCCGCAACGGCAGCCCGCTCCCCCGCGCGGCGCCTACCTCCCCTTCGCCGCCGGCGTGCACGGCTGCCCCGGCGGCGACTTCGCGCTCGCGGAGCTCGCCCTGCTGACGGCGGCGGTCTCGGCCACCTGGCAGCTGGACCCGGTCCCGGGGAGCCGCCCCCGGCCGGTCGCGGCGGCCACCCTCGGCCCCGCGCCCCTCACCGTGACCGTGACCGCCCACCCCGGCCGCTGATGGGCGGCGGCCGCGCAAGCGGCGGCGCGCGGCTGATGTCGTCATCCATAGACCGTGTCGTATACGAGACCAGCACGTGGGTGCCGCTGCTCAGCGCCTCGTCTCGTACCTGGTCAGGACCACGCCGCCGGGAAACGTCCGCGTCTCCACCAGGTTCAGGTTCACCCAGCTGTCCAGCGCGGTGAAAAACGGCGTGCCGCCACCCACCAGGACGGGATAGGTGACGATCACGTACTCGTCGATCAGCCCGGCGCGCATGGCCGCCCCGGCGAGCGTCGCACCGCCGATGTCCATCGGGCCGCCGTCCTCGGCCTTGAGCCGGGTGATCTCGGCGATCGCGTCGCCGGTGACCAGGCGGGTGTTCCAGTCGACCTCGCTGATCGTCGAGGAGAACACCACCTTCGGCGTGTCCCGCCAGTTCCGGGCGAACTCGATCTCCGCCGGGGTGGCGTCGGGCTGCTGGTCGCCCGTCGGCCAGTAGGAGCTCATCGTCTCCCACAGCTTGCGCCCGTACAGCGACAGGCCACTCGCCCGCCCCTGGTCGAGCCACCACTGGAACAGCTCGGGGCTCGGCGGTCCGCTCCAGGCGATGTCGTCGCCGGCTGCGGCGATGTAGCCGTCCAGGGTCAGGTTCATGCCGTAGACCAGTTTCCGCATGGCCCAGCCTTCCGTCCGTGGGTGTCCGGCGTACGGACCGGCGCGGCTCGGGAATCTCATCGGTGCGCGATCCGGGCTCGCCGGCAGTCCTCGTGCTTCGAGCTCAGCCTGGTGTACTCGGCCGACACTGGCAAACCGCCTGATCCGACCTCACCCTCACGGGGGAATGCCACCGGTTCTGAGACCGGTCATGAGGGACAAGGCCGGTCGGAGGCTGCCCTGCCCTGTGCCGTGGATGCTCGAAAACTCCCCGTTCGACCTGGGCTCGCCCGGAGCCGATCCACTTGAACGCCGGATTCGAACAGCTCCATCATCGGTTGCCTGCGACGTCCCCGGCACATACCCGAACTCGGCTTCCGGGTATGCGTCTTGAAGAGAGCGGTGCCGCAGCAGCAGTCCCCCGCGCCCGCCCGCGAGTCCGAGGAGTCCGCCAGGTGATCGACTTCCAGGTGCTGACCGAGCTGGCCTTCCGCGAGGGCGTCGAGCGGATCGGCGTCGGCGTGGTGGTCCGCGACGCCTCCGGCCGGATCCTGATGATCCGCCGGGCCGCGCACGACGTCCTGCCCGGCCTGTGGGAGTACCCGGGCGGCGGGCGGGAGGACGGCGAGCCCGTGCCGGCCGGGGCGGCGCGGGAACTGGCCGAGGAGACCGGGCTCACCGGCCTGCCGCTGGAGTACGCGCGGCACCTGGACTTCAGCAGCCAACGGGGCCTGCGCGTACGCCAGTTCGTCTTCACCGCCGTGGTTCCGGACGGCACCCCGGTCGTCCTCTCGCCCGACCATGACGGCCACCAGTGGGCCGACGCCGAGCGGCTGCCGCCGACCGGCGAAGGGCAGCGCGCGGTGATCGAGTGGCTCACCGGCCGTCTGGCCGTACCCGGCTGGCGGCCGGCCGGCGGCTACCTCACCACCGTCGCCCGACCCAGCGCCTACGGCTGCTTCCTGGTCACCGACCCGCGGGGCCGCGTCCTCGGGATGCGCTCCGCCGTCGACCCCGGCGTGTGGAACTTCCCCGGCGGCAACGTCGAGCACGGCGAGACCCCCTTCAGCACCGCCCTGCGCGAGGCCCGGGAGGAGTTGGGCCTCGACCTCGCCGCGGAGAACCCCGAAGCCGTCGCCCGCAGGCGCCTGGTCGCCGTCATCCACGAACAGGCCGGCGCCGAGCAGCCCGTCCCCGCCTGCGGCTTCGTCTTCGACGGCGGCGTCCTGACCCGCGAGCAGCAGGCCCGGATCCGCCTCGATCCGGCCGAGCACACCGAGTGGCGGTTCGAGACGGCCCACGACTGGCACGCCCGGCTGACCCCCGCCCGGTACCAGCGGCTCCGGCAGGTGCTGCGCGCCCACCGCTCCGGTGTCCCGCTCTACCTGGAGCGCCCCACGCCGACCGACGACGACTTCGAGGGCGTCCTGGTCTTCGTCACCGACCGCGCCGGTCGACTGCTGATGAACCTGCGCGAAGACAAGCCGGGCATGGCCTGGCCCGGCTACTGGACTCCGATCGGCGGCTGGCGGGAGGCCGACGAGAGCGCCCGGGAGACCGCGGTGCGCGAGGTCCGCGAGGAGGCCGGCCTCGAGATCACCGGCCTGCGGCCCCTCCCCGACCCGCACCACGACCACGGCCTCCCGCTCACCCGCGTCCTGCACGCCGTCTGGGAGGGCCCCGACAGCGACCTGCGGCTCGGCGACGAGGGCCTGGCCGTCCGCATGGTCCCCCTCGACGAGGTGCTCGGCCTCAAGGTCCCGCCCTACCTGCACCACTACCTGCCCCTGCTCGCCGCCGCGGCCGACCAGTCCACCGGGAGCACCGCATGAACCGCACCGACCCCACCGGCCAAACCGGCCACCTCGCGGACACGGCCGCCGGAGCACCGGGTACGGACCCGCTCGCGCTGGCCGTCGGGGTCCACCTCGTCCTGTTCGACGGCGGCACGGTGCTGCTCGGACGGCGCCGCAACACCAGCTACGCCAACGGGCTGTGGCACCTCCCGGCCGGGCACATGGAGCGGGGCGAGCCGGTCACCCGCGCCATGACGCGCGAGGCGGAGGAGGAACTCGGCATCACCATCGCCGAGGAGGACCTCGAACTCGTCCACACCCTGCACCACCTCGACACCGACCACAGCCGCCTCCAGCTGTTCTTCCGCCCGGCCCGCCACACCGGTCAGGTGCGCAACGCGGAGCCGCACAAGTGCGCGGAATTGCGCTGGTGGCCGCTCGACGGCCTGCCGACCGACACCGTCCCCTACACCGTGCACGCCCTCCGCCAGATCGCCCACGGCAACCGGCTCTCCGCCCACGGCTGGCCGGCGTGACGCCGGCACCATCGAACCCCCTCGCACCGACCAGCCGCGGAGGTCCGTCTCGCTCGACCTCCCGCGCGTCAGTCCGGCAGCCAGTGCAGTTCGTGTGCCAGGGCCTCGGCGGCGGCGCGGATGCGGCGGTGCAAGGGCGACTGCTCGCGTGGGAGGACCAGGTGGAGCGTCAGGCCGGGCGCACCCCTCAGCGGTCGCCAGGTGAGACCGGCCGGTTGCACCGTGGCCGCGGCCTCTCCGGCCGGGGCGAGGGTGAGCCCGTCCCGCAGGTCGCGCTGGGACAGGTCGAAAGCGACAGCGGGCGTGTGGAATCGGGGCTGCGGTCGAATGTCCCGGAACAGCGCGGACAGCTGATCGTGGACCACGGGGTTGGCCGCACGGTCCGGGAGCCGCAGCGGGTACGCGGCCGCGTCGGCGATCTCGATCTCCTCACGTTCGGCCAGCGGATGGTGCTGCGCCAGCTGGACCCCGATGCGCGAACGCCGTAGCAGGAACCGGCGTACGCCACGGCCCGGTTGTTCACCGCGGGTGATCCCGGCATCGATGCGGCCGTCGGCGACCGCCGGGGAGATCTCCGGTGTCGCCATCGGGACCGCGCCGACCTCGAGTCCGCTGTTGTCGCGAATCAGCCTGTCCACCAGGGCCGGTGCCGTCTCGGCCCCGGCGCTGAGGCTGTATCCGATGCGCAGCGTGCCCAGTGCGCCGGCCGCCGCGCTCCGGGCGGTGTCCCACGCCCGGTCCAGCGCCGCCAGCGCGGGCGGAGCGGACTCCGCCAAAGCCGCACCGGCCGTGGTCAGTTCGACACTGCGCGTGTTGCGCACCAGCAGGGCCGTCCCGAGTTCCGCCTCCAACCGGCGCATCCGGGCGCTGAGTGCGGGCTGTGCGATACCGATCCGTGCGGCCGCGCGGGTGAAGTTCAACTCCTGTGCCAGCACCAGGAAGTACCGCAGGCTCACCGTGTCCGGCGCCACGCGCCCTCCCCGCCGATTGATAACGATCCGTTCTGAGTTTAGTCCGTACCGGTCTTTCCCTCGACCGCCCGTCAAGCCCTAGCCTGCGCATGCCGGGATCGATCGATCCGATTGTCGGTCCGACGTCGGACGTGCCCGGCCGAACACAGGAGGTTTCCATGGCCAAGGGCTACTGGGTCAGTGCCTACCCCGCCGTCTCCGACCCCGAGAGGCTGGCCGCCTACGCGGAGCTGGCCGGTCCGGCAGTCCGGGCCGGGGGCGGGCGCCTCCTGTCCCTTGACGGCCGGGTCGTCGCCCACGAGGCCGGAATCACGCAACGCGTCGTTCTGATCGAGTTCGACAGCTTTGAACTGGCCGTCGCGGCCTACGAGAGCGAGGCGTACCAGGAGGCGCTGGTGGCCCTCTCCGGCAGCGTCGAGCGCGACTTCCGCATCATCGAAGGCATCGACTGACCGGCGGGCCCGGCCGTCGCCGAGCATCGGGGGCTCTCGCAGTACCTGGATCACCAGGGTCTCCCAGACGTCCGAAACGCCTGCCAACCTGGTTGAGTCGAACGCGCCGACAACACTCCATGGACACGCACCGCGGCTCTACCTCCATCAGGTCGATTCAGCTGCCCCGTATCCGCGACCATGTCGGCGCGTTCGTCCACGACAGAAGGGGACGGAGACCAATGGCGGACAACCAAGTCACCACTCACACAGAGCTTTTCGATCTGAGTGGGAAGTACGCCCTCGTCACTGGCGGCACCAGTGGCATCGGGATGATGATGGCGCGCGGCCTTCTCCAGGCGGGCGCCCGCGTCGTCATCAGCTCGCGCGACGCGGACAGGTGCGCGGAGGCACAGCGTCTACTGTCCGAATTCGGCGACGTTCAGGCAATCCCCGCCGACCTGTCCAGGCACGACGAGTGTCAGCGTCTCGCCGATCTCGTCAAGGGCGACTCGGAACGCCTGGACATCCTCGTCAACAACGCGGGAGCGATGTGGCGCGAGCCGCTGGCGACGTTCCCGGACGAGGCCTGGGACGCGGTGATCGACCTCAACCTCAAGTCGCCGTTCTGGCTGGTGCAGGCGCTGCTCCCCGCACTTCGCGGCGCGGGCACCGCCGATGATCCCGCGCGGATCATCAACATCGGCAGTATCGCCGCCATCCACGTCGCCGAGTCGCCCAACTACTCGTACGCCAGCAGCAAGGCGGCACTCCATCAACTCACCAGAGTGCTTGCCAGGGAGCTGGGCCCCCAGCACGTCACGGTGAACGCGGTAGCACCGGGCGTGTTCCCGTCGCGGATGACGGCGTCCGCACTCGATGCCATCGGCGACACGATCGCGGCGGCGGCCCCTCTGCGCCGAATCGGCCGCGACGACGACATGGCGGGTATCGCCGTGTTCCTCGCCGGCCGGGCCGGCTCCTACCTCACGGGCGCCGTGATCCCGGTGGACGGCGGCATCGCGACGACCGCATCGGGTACCCCCTAGACTGCGGAACGGACTTACGGTGAGGAGACGGCCACGATGGATCCACGCACCGAGATCCGGGAGTTCCTCAGCTCGCGTCGCGCCCGCATCGCACCCGCGCAGGCGGGTCTGCCCGCTTACGGCGGCAACCGTCGGGTCAAAGGTCTGCGCCGCGAGGAGGTGGCGCTACTGGCGGGGGTATCGGTCGACTACTACGTGCGCATGGAGCGCGGCGGCCTCGCCGGTGCCTCCGATGGCGTGCTGGACGCGCTGGCCTCCGCCCTGCGACTCGACGAGGCCGAGCGCCACCACCTGTTCCACCTCGCACGCCAGTCCAGGGTGCCCGGCGGCCCACCCCGGCGTAGGCCCGCCGTGACGGTGCGCTCGACGCTGCAGCAGGTGCTCGACGCGGTCTCCGACGCACCGGCCTGGGTCAGTACCGGCCGTTATGACGTGCTCGCCACGAACAACCTCGCTCGCGCGCTGTTCTCACCGGTGCTGGCCGACCTGCGACGGCCCGCGAACACGGCGAGGTTCGTCTATCTGAACCCCGAGGCGGCCAGGGACTTCTTCGTCGACTACGACCAGATCGTCGGTGACGTGGCCGCGAAGCTGCGCATGGAAGCCGGCCGCGATCCGCACGACGAGGAGCTGATCGCCCTGGTCGGCGAACTGTCGACGCGTAGTGAGCTGTTTCGGCAGCGGTGGGCATCCCAGGACGTGCGACTGCACCGGTCCGGCCGCAAGCGTGTTCGCCATCCGATCGTGGGCCGGCTCGACCTGGACGTCGAGTCCCTGGAGCTGCCCGCCGAACCCGGCCTGCTCCTCAACGTCTACACGGCACCCGCGGGCACACCGACCGCTGACAATCTGGCGCTCCTGGCCTCGTGGGCGGCCACCCACCAGGCGCCGGCGACCGAGCTCGAAGCGGATGACGGACAGTCCAACCGTTGAAGGTGGCGCCGTCGCGGCGCGATGATGCTTGACGTCGTGTCGGTGGCTCGGACAGGGCCGGCACTGGCATGGATGTTCCTCGAGCCCCGACCACCGTCCGCTCACCCACCCCGGAGGCAGCACCGTGGAGAGCCTTCTCCAGGCCGTAGCCGTGATCGCCCACGACCGCGACCGGAACCTGGTCGCGACCCTCCACTACGCCGCGAACAGCTGGATCACGGCGTCGGCGTGGACGATCCCCGGCGGCAAGGTCGAGGTCGGTGAGCGCCTCGACGAGGCCGCCGCGCGCGAGCTGCGGGAGGAGACCGGGCTGCTCGTCGAGCCGGCGGACCTGCGGCTCGTACACACCGTCCAGGTGCGCACGGGCTGGGACGGCGAGCACCCGTTCCTGCTGTCGGTGTTCCTCGCCACCGCGTGGCGCGGCGAGCTGACGAACACCGAGCCGGACAAGCACCTCGACGCGGTCTGGTCCCCGGCCGACGGGCTACCGCTGCCGATGTTCCCGACCGCCCACGCCGCCCTCACCCACCACCTCTCCGGCGGGAGGGGCTTCTCCACCTACGGCTGGGACGACGAAGGCTTCGACCCACGGGCCCTGATCGGCGCGTGACAGCGGCGGGCCGACGCCGACCGGGCCGCCCGCTTCGGCCCCGGTGTCCTAGCTCAGACACCAGCCGCGAAGTAGGTCGTGGGTAGCGGGACGAGAGCCGCTGGCCGAGCCCACCGGCCTGGCGGCCCTCAAGGAGGAGGTCGCACGCCGCTGGGGCGTCCTGGACGTGCTGGACGTGCTGAAGAGCGCCGACTTCCTGACCGGTTTCACCGAGGAGTTTTCCTCGGTAGCCGCGTACGAGCGCATCGAGCGTGACGTCCTCCAGCGCCGCCTCCTGCTGGCCCTCTTCGCGCTGGGCACGAACATGGGCATCCGGGCGATCGTGGCGACCGGCGAGCATGGCGAGAGCGAGGCCGCGCTGCGGCACTTCATCACCGTCGACAACCTGCGGGCCGCCGTCACCAGGCTGGTGAACTCCACCTTCGCCGCCCGCGACACCGCATGGTGGGGGCAAGGCACCGCGTGCGCGTCGGACTCGAAGAAGTTCGGGTCCTGGTCCTCGAACTTCATGACCGAGTACCACACCCGCTACGGCGGCGACGGCGTGATGATCTACTGGCACGTCGAGCGGAAAAACGCCTGCCGGCCGGCACCGCCGACCAATCGGTCGCCCGGACACACTTGTCGGGTTGACCGATCCGACGGGTGCGGACGCCGCACGCAGCCGTGTCGAGCAGAGTCGGACCGGGCGGCGAGAGGGCACACAGCTCGTCGCCCCGTTTCAGGGGGGCGGCAGGAGGAGCCAGGCCTCAGGCGGGCAGTCCCCAGAAGGAGCCGTGCAGGCCGACCTCGGCGAAGTAGGCGCCGGCGGCGGCGGGGTCGCGGCGGGTGTAGCCCGGGTCCAGGCGTCCGGTGTACCAGTCACCGGCGAAGTGCCACAGGGTGCCCAGATCCATGACATAGCCGCGTTCCTGGCCCGTTTTCCGCAGCCAGGTGTCGACGCAGTCGGTGGAGCAGAACAGGCGCTGGTTGCCGCAGGTGTGCACGACGTCGTCCCAGACCCGGTGCATGGGGGTGAGGAAATGGGCGACCTGGTCGCCCTTCGGGGGTGCCTCCCGGCCGACCACCCAGGCGTGCGGGGTGTCGCAGGCCGGGCAGCGCGTGGCGACCAGGACGTCGGGCTCGTCCTTGAGCAGGTGGGGCATGGCGAACGAGTCCCAGGCGCAGCCGCCCCACCACAGGGTGTGTGTCCCCATGACGGAGAAGCCGAGCGGCACGGACGCGAAGGGGTGGGCCATCACGACCTGGTCGTCGTCCTGCGGGTCCAGGACCACGTCGTGGCTTGCGTGAAGGGCGCGCAGTTCCTGGCGCACCTGATCGGGGGCGAGTCCGGTGAGTGCGGCGAGTTCCGGCACGCTCGGAGCGTGTCCGGTGCGGGCGAATCCGTGGTAGACGGCCAGGCGGACCTGCTCCGTGGCGTGAAGGCTCGTCGGTGCTGCTGAGGCGTTCCCGGTCATTCCCCTGGTTCCTTCGCTGGTCGAGGTGCTGGTGTCCAGCGTGCGCCGTGGAAGCGCGCGGGGGCTTGAACGCTCGTGCGGCACACTGGGGACATGACGTCTGTCGGGGAGCGCGCCGCCTACTGGCGGGTTCCCGGGCTTGCGCTGGAGGCCATGGACGCCCGCTTCGAGCGGTACGCGTATCCGATGCACGCCCACGACACGTACTCGTTCGGCGTCACCGACGACGGCGCGCAGTCGTTCGTGTGCAGGGGAGGGCGGCACGTCAGCGCGGCCGGGCTGGTCATGGCGTTCAATCCGGACGATCCCCACGACGGGCGGTCGGCGGTCCAGCACGGCTACCGCTACCGGATGCTGCACCTCGGCGAAGGTCTTGTCCGGGAGGTCCTCGCCGACGCGGCGCCCGGCGACGCCGGGCTGCCACTCTTCGACACTCCGGTGGTGGACGACCCGGTCCTCGCCCGAGCGGTGGCCCGCCTCCATACTGCCGTCGCCGAGAACGCATCCCGGCTGATCGTCGAGGAACGCCTCGCCGCCTCCGTGCTGGCCCTGACCCGCCGTGCCGCGACGCGGTCCGCACCGGTTCCGGACCAGCGGGGCCGGGTGGACCTGGCCGCCGTGGCACGGGCCCGCGGTCTGCTGCGGCAGCGCTTCGCCGAGAACGTCGGCGCCGACGAGCTGGCCCGGGCGGCCGGGTGCAGCCGTTTCGCGCTCTACCGGGGCTTCCGCGCGGCGTACGGCTTCGCACCCAGCGACTACCAGCGCGATCTGCGATTGCGCCGAGCCCGTGCGCTCCTGGCCGAGGGCACGGTGCCGGCGACGGCGGCCGCCGAGGCCGGCTTCGCGGACCAGGCCCATCTCACCCGATGGTTCACCCGCACCTACGGCGTCACCCCAGCCGCCTACCGCACGGCGCTCCACAGAGGAGGCCAGCGGCCGTGGCCAGGGCGTGTTTCATAGGTGGTCGCTCGTGAAACACCGCGCCGCCCGGCAGTCCCTCGACGCACAGCTCGACTCCCTCGCCGAGGCCGGGGTGACCCGGGTCTTCTCGGAGAAGATCTCCACCCGCGCCACCCGCCGGCCCGCGCTGGAGGCCGCCGTGAAGATCGCCGGAGAGATCCGCTCCTCCGGCGTCGCCGTGACCCTCGTCGTCCATGAGCACAAGCGGCTCGGCCGCCGCATCGAACTCGCCATGCTCGCCGAAGAGCTCAAGGCCAGCAACGTCGGCCTGGAGTTCCTCACCGGGGAGCTGAAGGGCTCACACGACCCCTCCGGCATCGTGTTCACTGTGCTCGCGGCCATGTCCGGCATGGAGCGCGAGTACATTTGCGACCGCACCCTCGAAGGCCACGAGTCCGCCCGCAAGCGCGGCAAGACCATCGGCGGTGCGGGCGTCACCGACGGCTCCATGCTGTCCATGGCCCTCCACCTCCGCGACCAGGACATGAGCCTGCGCGATATCGCCAAGCGGCTCGTCATCACCATCGGGGCGAAGAAGGGCCGGCACCCCTTACCCGCCACCGTCATGCGGATGCTCCGCGAACACGACGAGCAGGCCGCCACGGCGGCGAGCATGTGATCACCCCGCTACTTTGCGGCTGGTGTCCGAGCTGGGACACCGGGGCCTCTTCCGGGAGTACCGTGGCGGCGCGCCACACCCCTCGGGCGGCCGGTCGGCGGCGGACTGCCGGCGGGTCAGTGCAGCCAGGGCTGGTAGTTCGGGTTGTCCACGCAGCCGGACTCGATCAGGGAGGCGGTGGCCCGGTCGACCGGGCAGGCCCGGCTGATGAAGTGCCGGTCCACGCCGCCGGGGAACGCGACCTCGACCTGGTCGGCGTACTGGTGCTGGTCGCCGATGGTCGCGTTGACGTCGATGCCGCCGGGGGCGTCGATGAAGTAGTCCCAGGGCACCTTCTTCCACTTCTTGTACAGCTCGGGGTCGTAGGTGGTGCTGACGAACGGCGAGGGCTGGTTCTGCAGGACGTAACTGGTGATGTCGTACTGGCCGTTGACGGTGTCCTTCGGCGCGAAGCCCTGCTCGAAGATGACGGACGGGTCGCGGCCGTCCGAGCGGAAGAGCGGGTGGCAGTTCTTGCGCCAGTGCGGCGTGGGGGTGATGCGGGGTACGTCCACCCTGCGGTCCACGGCGGCGTACAGCGGGTCCGGGCCCTCCGGGATGCTCTCGAAGGTGCTGGCGGGGAGGGTGACGGCGGGCCGGTCTGCGCAGTCGTCGGCACGCAGTTCGGCCTCGTCGGCGAAGTCGATGCGCCGGCCGTCCAGGACGATGGCGACGGCTTCGGTGCCGAGTTCGTGGACGATGACGCCGTCGCACTGGGGGCCGCTCCAGAGCGCGTCCCCGCTGGGGTCGAGGCAGCGGAAGGGGGCGGCGTCGGCCTGGGCAGCGGGGGCGGCGGCGGCCAGGCTCTCGGGGGTGAGCACGACGGCGCAGGCGAGGGCGACCGCGCTGGCGGCCGTGCGGATTCGAATGTTGATCACGGCCGTTACCCTGACCGCCCACTGCCCCGGGGGTACCGCAACTCACCCGATCGAGGGCGTGTCAGCGGCTTTGGTGGACGCCTTCAGGCGTCCGGGTCCGCGTGGATCGGGCGGGCTCGCTCCACGGCGGGCCCGCCTCCCCGCCGTCAGCCGACGACGACCGGCTCACCGGTCAACTCGACACCGGACCGGCCGAGTTCGGCGACGGCCCGGGCGGTGGTGTCGGCGGCGACGCCCGCGGTGTAGTCGAGCAGGACCCGGACGGCGAAGTCGGCCCGCACCCCGTCGAGTGCGGTGGCCTTCACGCAGTGGTCGGTGGCGATGCCGACCACGTCCACCTCGGTGACGTCCCGTGCGCGCAGCCAGTCCGCGAGGGCGGTCCCGTCCGAGGTGAAGCCCTCGAAACCGCTCTTGGAGGCGGAGTGCGCGCCCTTGTAGAAGACCTCGTCCACGATCGTCTCGGCCGTGGGCGCGAAGTCGGGGTGGAACTCGCCCCCTTCGGTGCCGACGACGCAGTGCACGGGGAAGGAGTCCTTGAAGTCCGGGTGGTCGGAGAAGTGGCCGCCCGGGTCGAGGTGGTGGTCGCGGGTGGCGACGACGTGCGTGTACTCGCGGCCGGCGGCGCGTTCGACGAGCTCGGCGATGGCGCGGGCCCGCCCGGCACCGCCTCCGACCGGAACGGCTCCGCCCTCGCAGAAGTCCTTCTGCACATCGACGACGATCAGTGCACGCCCCACGGCACAGGCCTTTCTCACGGGAGTCTCGGTCCCCCACCCGTGCCCTGCCGGACGGCGGCCCGCGCCTCCCGTGCGCGATGTTCACCCGGGCCGCGCAACCTCGGAGGTGCGGCTCCGCTCACCTGGACGGGAACCGGACCGGCTGTGGACCGGGCCGCCGGGGGCGACTTCGGGGATTCCGGGCGGATCGGCGCATTCATGGCCATCATCAATCAGAACTGGTCAACAGTGGTTCACTACGGGGCAGTTCCGACCTTTCGGTCATGGCCGCCGACCGCGCTCCGTACTGTTGTGAAGCGAGCGCGCCCCGGTCGCCTTTCGACCCGGTTTGATCGCTGACTGTTACTATCCGGTGACAATTCGCCCATGATCGATGGGCGGCCCAGGACGTCCCCACAGATGGCAGAGCCCGAATCGCGGCATCCACGCCTTCGGGCGAGCAACCACCTCCCCCGGAAAGGGGTACCCGTGATCGTCTCCAAGCGGAACCGCCTGCGCCTGGCCGCCGTGGCCACCCTCAGCACCCTCGCCCTCGGCCTGGCGGGCACCGCCCTGGCGGCCGGCCCCACCACCGCCGACCCCGCGCCCACCGGGCCGTCCGTCACCGCGCCGTCCGTCACGCCCCAGCCCGCCACCCCGCAGGCGGCCACGCAGGCCACCATCACCGCCAAGCCGTCGGTCACCACGGTCCAGGCGTGGGAACTGTTCCGGGTCACCGGCACGACCACCGGCCTCAAGGCGGGAACCACGGTGACCCTGCAGCAGAAGCAGGACGGCGCGTGGGTCACCCTGCCCGCCTCGGTGCCCACGACCAGCAGCGGCGCCTACTCGCTCGGTGTGAAGCTCGGCATCACGGGCCTGAACGAGCTGCGCATCGTCAGCGGGGACGCCGCCTCCCCGGTCTTCACCGTCACCGTGCGCTGACACCGGTCACAGCCCTCTTCTCCGCGACTCGCGGCCCGGGACGGGCGGCACACCAGGAGCCACCCGCCCCGGGCCGGAAACGAACTGCGCCTGGCCCTCGGCCTGTTCGACGCACTCGGTACACCCACCTCGAAGCCCTGCGACAGCGCGGCATCGACGCCTGTCGGTCGAGGGGCGCCCCGCCCCGTACGGCCCGGGCATCCCCCGATACCGGGCCGTACGAGCACGCCAGGACCCGCACGGGGCACCGATCCGGCTACCCGGCCTCAGGGCCGGGCCGCCTCGGCACGCCGTGCGGGTCGGCGTCGGGGAGTGCGGGTCAGCGCACCGTGACGGTGAACACGGGCGAGGCGGTGCTGCCGCTGACGATGCGCAGCTCGTTCAGGCCCTTGATGCCGAGCTTCACGCCGAGCGAGTAGGAACCCTTGCTGTTGGTGTGGACGGAGGCGGGCAGGGTGACCCACGCGCCGTGCTGCTTCTGCTGGAGGGTCACCGTGCTTCCGGCCTTGAGGCCGGTGGTCGTGCCGGTGACCCGGAACAACTGCCACGCCTGGACGGAGGAGACCGACGGCTTGGCGGTGATGGTGGCCTGCGCGGCGGCCGACTGCGCGGCGGACACGGGCTGGACGGCCGGGGTGGCCGCCATGGCGGTGCCCGCCAGCCCGACGGTGAGCGCGCTGAGGGTGGCCACGGCGGCCAGGCGCAGGGAGTTCCGCTTGGAGACGATCACGGGTGCACTCCTTTCACAGGAGGGTTCGGCCCGAGGCCCGATCGATGCGATCGACGTGACTCGGGCTCTGTCACCTATAGGGACGCCCCGCTGGGCACTTCGGTTGTGGACGGAACGTCACTTTCTTGTAACAGCAGGCGAGTTCGCGATCAGGGTCAGGGCGGACAGGCCAGGCCGGATCACATGAGCTTCCGGCTGCCGCCCTCCTTTGTCAGAGCGCCCACGTTGATCGGCTGGAGGATGACGGTGATCGCGCCGGCCGAGAAGTGCTGCACCGGGCCGCCGGTGTTCCGCCCGTGGAAACTGTGCGGCAGCGCCTGCCCGTTGGTCGGGTCCGTACCCGCCGTATACATGTCGACGATGCCCTCGTACCCCTGCCGGGCCTTGGCGTCGTTGCCGTCCGCGGCCTGCTCCACGGTGATCCGGTCGTCGCCGTCCTCGGCGACGACCGCCGCCACGTGGTAGGGCCACCCGCTGGTGTTGTCCGGGTGCTCGAAGTCCTCGTCCCACGCGGTCTCCACGATGGCGAACGCCTGGCCGGGGCCCGGCCGTTCCTCGCCGTTCGCGTTCGGGCCGCCGGGCCGGGCGTTCGCGTAGGCCGCCGCTCCCTGCGCGTTCTCCGCGTCGCCCAGGCCGAACTGGTGGCCGCCCAGGGCGAATTCGCTGGCGTCCTGCCCGAGGGCCAGCCGCTGCCGGTGCATGATCTCCTCGGCGGTGTGGGCACAGTCCGCGAGGAAGGACGTCTTCGGCTCGTACTCCGCGTACGTGCGTCCCCCAATCTGCCCGCTCTGCCCGGTGGCCTTGCAGTACCGGGGCGCCGGGGCGCCCTCCGCGACCCAGATGACGGTGGTGTCCGCCGCGGGATCGGCGGTCAGGAGGTAGAGGCCGTTCTGCGAGACCCGTGCCGGCCCCAACTCCTCGGTGGTGACCTGGGCGTAGCGCTGGACGGCCGTCGCGCCGGCGGCGCGCGCCGTACCCCGGGCCGTGGTGTCCGCCTTCCGCTGGACGGGGGCTTCTTCGAGGCCGTGGTCGCTCTGCTCGGGCATCCGGCTCATCACCCGGACCGCGTTGGCCTCGGCCTCGCGCTCGAAGCGGTCCCCGGGGTCGGAGACGCTCAGCCCGGACCCGTTGTCCGTACCGGCCACCGGACCCTGGCGCTGCTGGATGACGTGCGTCAACTCATGGGCGAGGGTGTGCTTGTCAGCGCCGCCGTCGCCGATGACGACGTGGCTGCCGGAGGTGTAGGCACGGGCGCCCACCTCGGCGGCGGAGTCGCGGGCCGCGGAGCCGGTGTGCAGACGGACGTCGGAGAAGTCGGCGCCGAAGCGGGATTCCATGTCCCGCCGCAGCGGTTCGTCCAGCGGCCTGCCCGGCATGCGCAGCACGTCGTGCACGGCGGAGCGCTGCACCGGCTCCTCCACGGGCGGCTGGTGGCCGCAGCCCGCGCCGTGCCGGTGCCCGTGCCCGCTCCGCTGGAGCATCCGGACGACGGCCGCGTTGCCGACGGTGCGCTGCAGCCCGAGGAGCTCGTCGGTCGCCTGGCCGCCGCCCGGGGCCTCCCCGGACCGTGTGGCCGCGCTCCTGGGGGTGCGCTGCGGCTGCTTCTCGTCCTTCGTCGGCTCGTGCGCGTGCATGGAACTCCGCTCGTGGGGAGGGCAGTTTCGTGGTGTTCCCCCTACATACCCGGCACGGCGGTCGCGGGTAAGGGGCGCGAGGGCACGATGCACTGCCCGTACGGGCAACACGTCCGTCCCGACGAGCACCGACGGCCGAGCCCGACCCGGGCGAACCGTCAGCCGCGCGGCGGCAGCCGTCGGGTGATCCGGCCGAACAGGTCCTCCAGCGGCTCGCCGAGGTCCCGGCCGAACTCGGTCAGCCCGTAGGTGACCTGGGGCGGCGTCGTCGGCTCGACCTTCCGCCAGACCAGGCCGTCCTGGACCAGCGCGCGCAGGGTCTGGGCGAGCATCTTCTCGCTGATGCCCTGGATGCTCTCGCGCAGCTCGTAGAACCTGAGGTCGTTGGCCCGCAGGGAGATCAGCACCCAGATGCCCCACCTGCTGGTCACGTGGTCGACCATGTCGCGCGCGGGGCAGTCGGTGTGAAACACCTCATACCGCCGCCCGGTTTCGGCCTGCTTGTCCTGCGCACCTACCTCCATGTCCTGAGCTTACGTCAGGGTACGTCCTTACCAAGGGTTAGCCGCCGCTCCTAACGTGAAGGCCACAGAGTCCGTCGGGCAAAAGGAGCTGACCATGATCGTGGTGACCGGGGCTACCGGGAATGTGGGCCGACCGCTGACGCGGGCGCTGGCGAAGGCGGGCCTGCCGGTGACGGCGGTGTCGCGGCACACGGCGCCCGTGCCGGACGGTGTCCGCCACGTGGCGGCCGACCTGGCCGATCCGGCCGGCCTCGCACCGGCGCTGGCCGGGGCGGAGGCGCTGTTCCTGCTGCTGTCCGGCGACCTGCACGCCGCCGGAGCCGGGCCGGCCCACATAAAACGCCGGGCCCCCGCCCGCGGGGGGCGCCGGAACCTCCAGCTCGCCTCCCCCGGCGGGGCGACCCGGCCC
>NZ_JBHUAL010000217.1:0-16333 GCF_042789775.1 Kitasatospora sp. NPDC056800
GGGGCGGGCCAGGCCACCCGGCCCGGCCCGCCCCCTCGGGCGTTCCGCCCGCCTCCTAAGCTCGGGGCGTCGGGGAGCGCCGACAGGACAGCAGGGAGAGCAGCCCATGAGCACGCCGCCGTTTCTGACGCTGCCCGGGTGCGCGCGGGCCGAGCGGCTGGTGACCGGGCGCGGGGAGTTCGCGGCGCTGCGGGCGGAGCCGGCCGGGCCGGTGCGCGGCTCGGCGCTGCTGGTGCCGGGGTTCACCGGCAGCAAGGAGGACTTCATCGCGCTGCTGGAGCCGCTGGCGGCCGCCGGGTACCGGGTGACGGCCGTGGACCAGCGCGGGCAGTACCAGACCGGCGGTCCGGACGATCCCGCGGCGTACGCCGTCGGGGCGCTCGGCGCGGACGTACGGGCGCTCACCGGGGTGCTGGCGGCCGAGGCCGGGGGCGCCCCGCCGCACCTGCTGGGGCACTCCTTCGGCGGCCAGGTGGTGCGCGAGGCGGTGCTCGCCGCGGCCGCGGAGGGCCCGCTGCCCTGGCGGTCGCTGACCCTGGTGTCCACCGGCCCGGGCGCGATCGACCCGGCCGAGGCGGTCCGCACCGGGCTGCTGCTGGACGCCCTGCGGGGGATGGACCTGGAGCAGATCTGGCAGGTCATGCGGCAGCTGGAGGCGGAGAGCGGGCAGCCGCGGCCGAGCCTGGAGCCGGCCGTCGCGGAGTTCCTGCACCGCCGCTGGCTGGCCAACGTGCCGCTGGCGCTGTCCGTCACCGGCGCCCACCTGGTGGCCGCGCCGGACCGGGTGGCGGAGCTGGCCGCCGCCACCGCCGGGCTGCCGGTGCTGGTGCTGTCCGGGGTGCGGGACCACGCCTGGCCGGTCCCGGAGCAGACCGCGATGGCCGAGCGCCTGGGCGCCCGCCGGGTGGTGGTCGCGGACGCCGGCCACTCCCCCAACGCCGAGCAGCCGGCCGCCACGGCCGGGGCGCTGGCCGCGTTCTGGGCCTGACCGACGCGGTCGGGGCCGCGCCGGTTCCCCCGGTCCGCCGAAAGTGGTCTGTACCACTTCTTCAAGTTCGATCGGCTTCAACACAGGACAAAATTCGTTAGTTACGGTAATCTTTGATTCTGTCCGGGAATCATCGCCGGCCTCCACCGCGGCACCGATCACCCGAAACCTGGACTTCACGGACGGGCAACGGCCCGGTAGCACCGCCACGACACCGTGGTGCACGAGGCACTGGACGCACCAGGCAAGCAGGGGGAGCCCTTGCCGCAGCAGACCGCCACACGCGCGACGACCCGCCCGATCCGGCCTCACCTCCGGATCCGCAAGACCCCGAGAGAGCTGATACCGACTCAGCCGCCCCCGCCCCGCCCCGCGGGGCCAGGAAAGGAGACGCCCATGACGAAGACCATGCGCTTCGAGATCGTCCGACTCGACGAGACCAACGGCTCCGCCGCCGACCGCCAGATCGCCGACGCCGCCACCGTGCGCGAGGTCGTCCAGGCCGCCGCCCGCACCGGCGAGCGCCTGCTCATCCGTCCGTGCCCGACCGTCTGACCCGGCGCGGCGCCTCCGACCGGGAGGCCTCACCCGCCGCCGACGAGCCGGGAGCGTCCGATCCGGACGTTCCGATACCCGACTGACGCCCCGTCACCGCATTCGCCGATGACGGGGCGTCAGTGTTTCCGGGGTCGACGCCCCGGACGTTTGCCGCCGCCCGGGACGGGACATCCCCCAACGGGAACCGCCCGTACCACGCCCACCCGGCGCCGGTCCGGGCGCCCGCCACCGACAGGTGCCGCCGAGCCCTCCGTACGGGTGATCGTCCTTGACGCGGCGGTCCGGAGGGAGGAGCGTTGACGGCTATGAGGGGCGAGCCCAGCTGCCCGAGGTGCGCCGGTCGGGTCCGCGCCCCCGGTCTGTTCTCAGACACCTGGCAGTGCGACCGGCACGGAGCCGTGCACCCGATGCAGCCCGTGCTGCCCCCGAGTGTGGAGGCCCTCGGCGTCGCCGTCGCCCGCTCCCAGGTCCCGGTCTGGCTGCCCTGGCCGCTCCCGGTCGGCTGGCTCTACACCGGCATCGCCCACGTCGGCGACGACGTCTCGGGCGCCCGGGCCACCGCCGTCGCCTGCTCCGGGCCCGCGCCGCTCGGCGGCTTCGGCGAGCTGGTGCTGGTCGCCGAGGAGCTGGGGGTCGGCCTCGGCGCCCGCTACGCGGGCCTGTCCGGGCCCGACCCGGGCGACTCCGTCGGCCTCTACAAGCCCGCCGACGCCAAGCTGCTGGCCGCCGGCCGGCCCACCCCGATGTTCCACGTCCCGGACGCCCCGGCCGACCGCGCGGTGTTCGTCGGCGAGGCCCGCGGGCTCTGGCTCTGGGCGGTCGCCTGGCCCGAGCAGTCCGCGCTGGTGATGTACGACGAGCTGGTGCTGACCGACCTGCGCGAGGCCGGCGCCGAACTGGACCTGCTGCCCTGCGGGGCGCTCTCCCCCCGGCTCCTCGGCTGACGATCGGCCCTAGGCCTATCCTGGGCGGCACCCACGAGCCTCCAGGAGACCGATCCGTGCGCATCGACCTGCACGCCCACAGCAACGCCTCCGACGGCACCGACAGCCCGGCCGAGCTGGTCGCGGCGGCCGTCGCCGCGGGCCTCGACGTGGTGGCGCTGACCGACCACGACACCGTGGCCGGCCACGCCGAGGCCGCCGTGGCGGTGCGCGCACTGCCCGCGGGCAGCCGGCTGACCGTCGTCCCGGGCGCCGAGCTGTCCTGCGCCGTGGACGGCATCAGCCTGCACCTGCTGGCGTACCTGTTCGACCCCGAGGAGCCGGAGTTCGCGCGCGAGCGGGACCTGGTGCGCACCGACCGGTTCCGGCGCGGGCGGGCGATCGTGGAGCGCTGCCGGGAGCTCGGCGCGGAGATCAGCTGGGAGCAGGTACGGCGGATCGCCGGGGCCGGCTCGGTCGGCCGGCCGCACATCGCCAGCGCGCTGGTCGAGGCCGGCGTGGTCGCCACCGTCTCGGACGCCTTCACCGCCGACTGGCTGGCCAACGGCGGGCGGGCGGACGTCCGCAAGCACGAGACCAACCCGGTCACGGCGGTCCGGCTGGTCCGGGCGGCCGGCGGGGTGCCGGTGTTCGCCCACCCGGGCGCGGTCAAGCGCGGCCGGACGGTCTCCGACCAGGTGATCGCCGACCTCGCGGCGGCCGGACTGGCCGGGCTGGAGGTCGACCACACCGACCACGACGAGGAGACCAGGGAGCGGCTGCGCGGCCTGGCCGGCGAACTCGGCCTGCTGGCCACCGGCTCCAGCGACTACCACGGCACCCGCAAGACCGTACGGCTCGGCGAGCACACCACCGACCCGGAGGTGTACGGGGCGCTGCTGGCGCAGGCGACCGGCGCGAAGCCGATCGAGCGCTGAGCGGACGCGAACGAACACGAACGCCGGGCCAGGGGATCATGAGTCCCTTGGCCCGGCGTTCGGAGTTTCGGAGTACGGCCGGGCGGCGGTCAGTCCAGCCGGACGCCGCGTCGGCCCGGGTCGCGCAGGTCGGCGCCCTGGTCGAGCCAGCGCTCCTGGAGCGCGGCCGCGCCGTGCACCCGCTTCCAGCCCGCCTCGTTGGGCGTCATCGGCAGCAGCGGCAGGAAGCGGACCGGGTCGGCCGGCTCGGCCAGCTCCAGGTCCTCGACCAGGCCGCCCGGTTCGGCCGCGAGCACCGAGGTGAAGGGCGCGCCGTCCCAGAGCGGCGAGCCGAGGTCCAACGAGCCGCCCGGGGCCACCACCAGGCCCTCGACCTGCGGGGTGGCGGCGAAGGTGGCCAGGGTGCGCAGCACGCTGTCGCGCCCGCCCCGGACCGTCAGCACCAGTTCGACGCGCGGGCCGCGCACCTGGTCGGCGACCGGCGCGGTCGGGTCGGCCATCGGCGCGGCGGACATGCCGAGCGTCGCGTACCGCACCAGGCCCTCGGCGTCCGGGCCGAAGCGCAGCACCTCGATCCGGTCGGCGCCGAGGAAGGTGACCGCGGCGCGACCGCCCGGTTCGCCGAAGGTGGAGATCAGCCGGGCCTCGACGGCGGCCAGCACCGCCTCCCGGGTGAGCTCCGGGGAGCTGCCGCCGTGGGGGTCGCCGAAGAGCGGGAAGTCGTGCGCCATGCCGGTGAGCGTAACCCCCGGGGGTTCGCGGGCCGCGTGCGGGCGGGCCGGAGGCGGTGTGACGGCGGTGCGGCGGTGCGCCGTGGCGGGGCAACGGCCGGGCGGGGCAAGGATCCCGTAAAGCCTTCGGAAACCTCCGGGAACCCCTCGGCCTCGACGCCCGGTCAGATGTTAGGGTGAGCGACTGGCCACCGGGATCGTTCGTCCCGGGGCGGCGGCGCGAAGGAGGTGGTTGCGGTGGATACCGGCCGACCATGCAGTACCGGCAGCTCTGCCCGGCCCCGACTTCCCCGTACCCCGCGCCCCGCAGGCCCAACCGGCTGAATCAGCCGCGGTAGCCCCGGGCACAGGCCCCACGGCGGACGGACCGGCCGGGAGAGCACTTTCATCCCCCGTTTCACCGGTGTTCTCCGCCGTCGTACCGCGGCCGAACGTTTTTCCTTCCGCGCGGCCGCGCGACGGTTCCTGCCTCTGGGAGCCTGCCATGTCGATGATCAACAGCCTGCGCGCCGCCGTCCGCACCAACCGCCGCCGGGGCGCGGCCGGCGTCTACGCCGTCCTGCCCGAGGACGCCGGTTCGGCGGTCGTGGACTGCGCGGTCTACCAGCACGGCAAGCGCAGGGGCGAGACGTGCAGCCCGCGCGAGGCCGCCCACCGGGTCAAGGCCGCCCACCAACTCCCCGAGGGCGAGGGCTCGTTCAGCTGGATCGGGCTGCACGAGCCGACCGAGGCCGAGTTCGAGGGGATCGCCCAGCGCTTCGGCCTGCACCCGCTCGCGGTCGAGGACGCGGTGCACGCGCACCAGCGGCCCAAGGTCGAGCGCTACGACGACGTGCTGTTCGCCGTCTTCAAGACCATCCGCTACGTCGAGCACGACCAGCTCACGCCCACCAGCGAGGTGGTGGAGACCGGCGAGCTGATGGTCTTCGCCGGCCGGGACTTCGTGATCACCGTCCGGCACGGCGGCCACGGCTCGTTGCAGGAGCTGCGCCACCGGCTGGAGGCCGACGCCGACGAGGCCGGGCTGCTCTCCAAGGGCCCGGCGGCGGTGCTGCACGCGATCGCCGACCACGTCGTGGACAACTACCTGCTGGTCGCCGAGCGGCTCCAGAACGACGTGGACGAGATCGAGTACGGCGTCTTCTCGGCCAAGGGCGGGCGCAGCGCCGACGTCGGCCGGGTCTACCAACTCAAGCGCGAGGTCCTGGAGTTCAAGCGTGCCGTGGCGCCGCTGCTGCGCCCGATGCAGCAGCTGTCCGAGCCGCTCCAGCGGCTGGTCGACCCGGACATCCAGAAGTACTTCCGGGACGTCGCCGACCACCTGGCCCGGGTCGCCGAGCAGGTGCACGGCTTCGACGAGCTGCTGAACTCGCTGCTCCAGGCGAACCTGGCGCAGGTCTCGGTGGCGCAGAACGAGGACATGCGCAAGATCACCGCCTGGGCGGCGATCTTCGCGGTGCCCACCATGATCACCGGCGTCTACGGCATGAACTTCGAGTACATGCCGGAGCTGCACCACAAGTACGGCTACCCGACGGTGCTCGGCGCGATCGTGCTGATCTGCTTCGGGATGTACCGGGGCTTCCGCCGCAACGGCTGGCTCTGACCGCGCCGACGCCGGCACCCGGGCCCCGCCGAGGGCGGTACCCCCGGCCGGGGCCGGCGGTCAGCGCCGCCCGCCGCGGGCCACCAGGACCAGCCCGAGCAGGATCAGCACCACCGCCGGGTAGGCGGCCGCCGGCGGCCACTGGCCCAGCCAGAGGGCGGCGATCAGCGCCGCGCCCGGCGTCTCCAGCAGGATCGCGGTCGAGGTGACGGACGGCCCGAGGCTGCGCACCACGCGGTTGCTCAGCGAGTGGCCGAGCAACTGGGCGGCGACCATCAGCAGCACGATCTGCCACCACACCCCGGCCGGCCACCCGGCCAGCGGCGTGCCGGCGACCAGGCAGATCCCCAGCAGCACCACGGCCGTGGTGGCGTAGCAGACCAGGGTGTACGCGGTGGTGCTGACGGTCTTGCGGACCTCGGCGCCCAGCAGCATGTACCCGGCCGCGGCCAGGCCGGCGGCGAGCGCGAGCGCGTCGCCGAGCAGCGCGCGCGGGGAGAGCGAGAGGTCCACGCCGGTCAGCACCAGCACCCCGGCGAAGGCGACGACCGTGCCGAGCCAGACCAGCCGCGGCGCCCGGACGCCCATCAGCCGCATCAGCAGGATGGTCCACAGCGGGGTGGTGGTGACCAGGGCGGTGGCCGAGGCCACCGAGGTCATCCGCAGGCTGGGCATCCAGAGCGCGAAGTGCACGGCGAGCAGCGCCCCGGCGGCCACCGCGAGCAGCAGCGCCCGCCGGCCGATCCCGCGCAGTTCGGCGCGGTGGCGCAGCAGCGCGTACGGGCCGAGGACGCCGACCGACATGACGTTGCGCCAGAGGGCGATCGCCAGCGCGGGCGCGGCGGTGGCGCTGATCAGCGGGCCGGACAGCGAGATGCCGCCGATCGAGACGGCGAGCAGCAGCAGGTCGAGGGTGGGCAGCGGGTGCGCCGGCCCCGGGTCGGCGGTCGCGGGGGCGGCGGAGGGGGCGGTCGCGGGCCGGGCGGCGGGCACGGCGCTCCTTGCTGGTCGCGGGGGTGGGGCGGTCATACGGTAAGGCCCGTGGCGGCGCAATGGAACTGTCGCCCGGAGGCTGAGACACCCGGTGGACGCCGAAAGCCGTACGCTGTCCGCCATGGACCGTACGCCCGCCGCCGCGACCGCCGACGACTTCCTCGACCGGGCCCTGCTGGAGGAGGCCGCGAAGAAGTCCGGCCTGCTCTGGGTGCGCGCGGACGGGCAGGAGCAGGCCCGGCCGCTGTGGCACGCCTGGCACGACGGCGCGGTCGTGGTGGTCGGCGGGGGCGCCGAGCAGCCGCTGCACGGCCTGGAGCCCGGCGCCGGGGCCGTGGTCACCGTCCGCAGCAAGGACAAGGGCGGCCGGCTGACCGGCTGGAGCGCCCGGGTGGTCGAACCCGCCCCGGGCAGCGAGGCCTGGCTGGGCGCCGTCGAGGAGCTCAAGGGCAAGCGGCTGAACGCGCCCGACACCGACGCCATCACCGAGCGCTGGGCCCGCGAGTGCCGGGTGCTGCGGCTGGAGCCGACCGGCCCGCTCACCGAGCACCCCGGGGCGATGCCGGACGGCTCGCACGCCGCCCGGCCGATGCCCACCCCGGCCACCACCCGGCTGCCGATCCCGGCCGGCCTGCCCAAACTGCTGTTCAAGCGCCGTTAAAGGTTCACGCCCAGGACGTGTCCGGCGGCTACCGTGCCTCCCGGCCGGGCCCGGAACACGCGGGTAGCCTTGGCCGCGAGTGCGCCCCCGGCGCACCCGGTACGGCGTCGAGCGAGTCGAGGGAGTCCATGGCAGGGCCAGGCACCCGGGTCTTCATCTCCCATCTGTCCGCCATCGCGGTGTTCGACCCGAACGGCGACCAGGTCGGGCGGGTCCGGGACGTGGTCGTGTCGCTGCGGCTCGGCGGCCGCCCGCCGCGCGTGCTCGGCCTGGTGGTCGAGGTGGTCGGCCGGCGCCGGATCTTCCTGCCGATGACCCGGGTGACCAGCCTGGAGTCCGGCCAGGTGCTCACCACCGGCGTGATCAACCTGCGCCGCTTCGAGCAGCGCCCGTCCGAGACCCTGGTGCTCGCCGAGCTGCTGGACCGCACCGTCACCTGGTCCAAGACCGCCGAGGACGTCACCGTGCTGGACGTCGGCATGGTGCAGACCCGGCTGCGCGAGTGGGAGATCAGCAAGGTCTTCGTCCAGGTCGGCCGGGCCGGCCGGCTGCGCAAGGGCAAGGGCGAGCGGCTCACCCTGGACTGGCAGGACGTCACCGGCTTCTCGCTGCCCGAGCAGGACCAGGGCGCGGCCAACCTGCTCGCCACCTTCGAGCAGCTGCGCCCCGCCGACCTCGCCAGCGTGCTGCACCACCTGTCCGCCAAGCGCCGGGCCGAGGTCGCCGCCGCCCTCGACGACGAGCGGCTGGCCGACGTCCTGGAGGAGCTGCCCGAGGACGACCAGGTCGAGATCATCGGCAAGCTCCAGGAGGAGCGCGCCGCCGACGTCCTGGAGGCGATGGACCCGGACGACGCCGCCGACCTGCTCTCCGAGCTGCCCGGCGACGAGGCCGAGCGGCTGCTCCAGCTGATGGAGCCGGACGAGGCCGCGCCGGTGCGCCGCCTGCTGACGTACGAGGAGGACACCGCCGGCGGTCTGATGACCACCGAGCCGATCGTGCTGGAGCCGGACGCGACGGTCGCCGAGGCGCTGGCCCGGGTCCGGGTCAGCGACCACAAGCCCGCGCTGGCCGCGCAGGTCTTCGTCTGCCGCCCGCCGAACGAGACCCCGACCGGCCGCTACCTGGGCACCGTGCACTTCCAGCGGCTGCTGCGCGAGCCCCCGTACGTCCTGGTCGGCTCGCTGGTCGACGACGACCTGGACCCGCTGCCGCCGGACACCCCGCTGTCGCTGATCACCAGCTACCTGGCGACCTACAACCTGGTCGCCGCGCCGGTCGTCGACGACGCGGACCACCTGCTCGGCGCGGTGACCGTCGACGACGTGCTCGACCACCTGCTGCCGGACGACTGGCGCGACGCCGCGCTGCACGCCCACGACGAGGTCCGCGACGACGAGACGGAAGGGGTGACCGATGGACGGTGACCGCAGCGGACGGTCGGACGACTCCGCACGCCGGCGCCTCCAGGGCGAACTGCGCCAGCTGCGGCAGCTGCGCGAGCTGCGCACCCGCGAGGGCGCCCGGGACCGGCGCGCGGAGACCGCGCCGATCACCGGCACCGGCCGCGCCCGGCTCGACCAGCCGCGCACCGCCCGGCCCGGCCTGCTCACGCTGCCCTCCTACGACCCGGAGGCCTTCGGCGTCCTGTCCGAGCGGATCGCCCGCTTCCTCGGCACCGGGCGGTTCATCGTCTGGATGACGGTGGTGGTCGTCGTCTGGATAGCGTGGAACACCCTGCTGCCGATGTCCGTGCGCTTCGACGAGTACCCGTTCATCTTCCTGACCCTGGCGCTGTCCCTGCAGGCCTCGTACGCGGCCCCGCTGATCCTGCTGGCGCAGAACCGGCAGGACAACCGGGACCGCGTCAACATGGAGCAGGACCGCGCCCGCAGCGACCGCAACATCGCCGACACCGAGTACCTGACCCGCGAGGTCGCGGCCCTTCGGCACGGGCTCGGCGAGGTCGCCACCCGGGCCTTCATCACTTCTGAACTGGGCAGCATCCGGTCCGAACTCCAGTCCCTGCTCAAGGAGATCGACGAACGCCGGGAAGCCCCCGAGCCGCTGTGACCCGCGGCACGCTACCGACCGGTTAACGACTTCGCCGGGCGCCGTACCATCAAGGCATGGCCAACGAGACAGAGGTCGCGGCCGGCGTCACGGAGGAGTCCGTACGCCAGGCGCTGGCGACCGTCAACGACCCGGAGATCAACCGCCCGATCACCGAGATCGGCATGGTGAAATCGGTCGGGATCGCCGAGGGCGGCGTGGTGAGCGTCGCGGTCTACCTGACGGTCTCCGGCTGCCCGATGCGCGACACCATCGTCACCCGGGTGCGCGAGGCGGTCGGGAAGGTCCCCGGCGTGACCGGCGTCGAGGTCGAGCTCGACGTGATGAGCGACGAGCAGCGCAAGGAGCTGTCCCAGCTGCTGCGCGGCGGCGCCCCCGAGCGGGAGATCCCGTTCGCCAAGCCGGGCACGCTGACCCGGGTCTACGCCGTCGCCTCCGGCAAGGGCGGCGTCGGCAAGTCCTCGGTGACCGTCAACCTGGCGGCCGCGATGGCCGCCGACGGCCTGAAGGTCGCCGTGGTGGACGCCGACATCTACGGCCACAGCGTGCCGCGCATGCTGGGCGTCGAGGGCCGGCCGACCCAGGTCCAGGACATGATCATGCCGCCGCAGGCGAACGGCGTGAAGGTCATCTCGATCGGCATGTTCACCCCGGGCAACGCCCCGGTGGTCTGGCGCGGCCCGATGCTGCACCGCGCGCTCCAGCAGTTCCTCGCCGACGTGTACTGGGGCGACCTGGACGTGCTGCTGCTGGACCTGCCGCCCGGCACCGGCGACATCGCCATCTCGGTGGCCCAGCTGGTCCCCAACGCGGAGATCCTGATCGTCACCACCCCGCAGATGGCCGCCGCCGAGGTGGCCGAGCGGGCCGGCACCATCGCGGTGCAGACCCACCAGAAGATCGTCGGCGTGATCGAGAACATGTCCGGCATGCCGTGCCCGCACTGCGACGAGATGATCGACGTCTTCGGCACCGGCGGCGGCCAGACCGTCGCGGACGCGCTCACCCGCACCGTCGGCGCGACCGTCCCGGTGCTCGGCTCGATCCCGATCGACGTGCGGCTGCGCGAGGGCGGCGACGACGGCCGCCCGGTCGTGCTCGCCGCGCCCGACTCCCCGGCCGGCGTCGCCCTGCGCGCGGTGGCCGGCAAGCTCGGCGGCCGCCAGCGCGGGCTGTCCGGGATGTCGCTGGGCCTGACGCCCAGGAACAAGTTCTGAGACGGTGACGGCGAAGGGCCGGGTGGTCGGACCAGACCACCCGGCCCTTCGCCGTACCGCCGCGGGCCCTACGGCCGGGTGTAGGCGGTCAGGTCCGGGACGGTGGAGAAGCCGAGGCCGTACGCGCTGACGCCGCGGCCGTAGGCGCCGAGCAGGACGCCGGGGGCCTCGCCGGCCAGCACCCAGCCGTACTCGGACTCGCGGTAGCGGAAGGGCTGCGGCAGGCCGTTGACCGGCAGGCTGAGGGTGGACCAGCCCGGGCCGGCCAGGTCGTCGGCGAGGTCCCAGGCGAGGCTGCTCTGCTGGTCCAGCCAGTCCTGGCGCAGCGCCCGGTCCAGCTGCCCGGGCCAGGTGCCGGCGAGCAGGCCGGAGCCGGCCAGCCAGGCGGCGGAGGAGGCGGAGGTCGCCTCCAGGGTGCCGGTGTTGTCGGCGCTGCGGCGGCTGTCCCGGCGGGCCACGGTGACCACGACGGCGAACTTCCGCACGTCGCGCGGCTCGTACCGCTGGGCCGGCTCCTCGCCGTGGCCGAGCGAGCCGTAGTCGACGCTGCCCGCGGTGCGGGGGCCGGCGCCGGCCTGCACCAGGAAGCGACGGCCGGTCCAGCCCTCGTCCAGCCCGTACCAGGGGAAGTCTGCGGACAGGTAGGGCACCAGCGGGTCCGCCGGGCCCGCCTGTCCGCCGACCACCGGGCCGCCGGCCGTGGCCGTCGCCCCTCCCGCCTGACTCGTCGCGTCCATCCCCGGGCCTCCTCAAACACACGTTTGCCTGCCGTGGCGCGCTCCCATGGTGGCGTACCGCGGCGCTCCCCGGGGCCGTTACCGGTCCGCGACGGGGCGCGGTGTGACGGACGGCTCAGCGGGAGCAATCAGCACAATAGCGGCGCACACGCCACCGCCCCGCTCAGCCGGGTGGCCGGGCGGGGCGGTGGCGCGGCGCCGGGGCGCCGTACGCGGGGTCGGTCAGGTGGCGTCGGGGTCGAACGGGGGGCGCTCGCCGGGGGCCAGCGGGGCGCCGGTCGAGGCGGAGGCGGGGGCCGGCGCGGACTTCTCGAAGCTGACGCTGCCGCTGCGGCCGTTGACCGGGGCCGCGGGCTTGTCGTCCAGGACGGAGCGGATGTCCAGCGAGTCCTTCATCCCCTTGAGGCCCAGCGGGTCCTCCTCGCCGCCCATGAGCTGCTTGCGGACGAAGGTCTTGGGGTTCAGGTCCTCGAACTCGAAGTCCTGGAAATCGGGGCCCAGCTCGCTGCGGATGTCCTCCTTCGCGTTGTCGGCGAAGGAACGGATCTTCCGGACGACGTTCATGGTGTCCTGGATCAGCTTCGGCAGTTTGTCCGGACCGAAGATGATGATGGCCATCACGACGAGGGTCAGCACCTCCAGCCCGCTCACGTCGCTGAACACCTTTGGCTCCCTAGCTCGTCGGACGACGGTTCCTACAGGGTAATGGCCACCGGCGAGTCCCTGGTCCACGCTGGGATGAAGCCGTGGTAAAGACCTGCCGGTGGCCGAGGCCGTCCGGACGGGGGATCGAGCGTGCGTCCCGGGTCCGTCGAGGGTTGTTCTAGCGGGTCTGCTGGCGCTGTGCCACGGCGCCCCCGGGGTAGCGCTCCGGGGAGCCCGGCGGGGTCGCGTCGCGGGTCGCGGCGACCGGGCGGCCGGGGAAGTCCACCGGGACCTGGGCGTTCATCGGGACGAGGCCGCCGCCGCGTCCGGTGCCGGAGCCGGGCGGGCTGACGGTGGTGCCGTGGCGCTCCTCGCCCTGCGTGCTGAGCCCGCCGACACCGCCGAGCGTCACCGCGGCGACGGAGAAGGCGCCCGCGGCGGCGAACACCAGCCGGCGGCCCCGCGCGGGCGGGCGGACGACGGCCGCGGAGGACTGCGGACGGGCGGGGGCGGCGGTGGGCTCGGGGCGGGCGGTGCGCCGGCCCATCAGCGGCCGCAGCACCGCGCCGCGCCCGAAGGCGCGCGGGTCGACCCCGGGCAGCGGCGTGTCCGCGCCGAGCGCGCCGGCGCCGAAGGAGGCCCCGGCACCGCGGCCGAAGGAGCCGCCGTCGAGCCGGCTGCCGCCGAGCGTCCCGGCGGCGGCGACCCCGCCGCCGGGCAGGTCGTCGTCGTCATCGCGGCGGCCGCGGCCGGCCGGCCAGTCGCCGTCCGCCGGGGCGTCCTCGGGAAGGCCGCCGACGGCCATCAGGCGGGCCATCAGCGCGGAGGACGGGCCGGGCGTGCCGGTGCGGGTCAGCATGTGCTTGACGGCGCGGGCCTCGTCGACCTCGGCGAGGCAGTGCGGGCAAGTCGCCAGGTGGGCCTGGACGCGGTCGCGCGAGTCGTGGCCGAGCTCGCCGTCCAGGAAGGCGGAGAGGCGCTCGCCGAGGTGGTGGTCCTCGGCGGGTGCGGCGGGGCGGACGGGAAGCGCGTGCAGCGCCGTGTCCGCGGGCAGTGCCACCGCGGGCAGCACGGGCTCACCGGGTTCGTCGCCTCCGCGACGGCCCGGCAGGGCCCAGCCCCGTCGGTTCGGGGACCGGTCGGAGGCGTCCGACCGACCCGAACCGGACCGGCTGGTTCCGCTCACGACCGCCTCCGTCCGCGCCCACCGGGCGCGACCGCGGCCTCGACCGCTCCGACGCCGACCGGCACCGGCTCCTCCGAGCCGCCGCGGCGCTCCCGGCCGGGGGCCGAGCCGGGGGCGCGGTGCTTGAGCGCGGCGCGCAGGTGCGAGCGGCCGCGGTGGATGCGGCTGCGGACGGTGCCGAGCTTGACGCCCAACGTGGCGGCGATCTCCTCGTAGGACAGGCCCTCGATGTCGCAGAGCACCACCGCGGCGCGGAACTCCGGCGCCAGGGTGTCCAGCGCCTGCTGCACGTCGGCGTCGAAGTGGGTGTCGCTGAAGTGCTGGGCCGGGCTCGGCTCGCGGGAGGCGAGCCGCTCGGCCGCGTCCTCGCCGAGCGCGTCGAAGCGGATGCGCTGGCGGCGGCGGACCATGTCCAGGAAGAGGTTGGTGGTGATCCGGTGCAGCCAGCCCTCGAACGTGCCGGGGGTGTACGTGGACAGCGAACGGAACACCCGGACGAAGACCTCCTGGGTGAGGTCCTCGGCGTCGTGCTGGTTGCCCGTCAGGCGGTAGGCGAGCCGGTAGACGCGGGCGCTGTGCGCCTCGACGATCTCCTCCCAGCTGGGCGGAGTCCAGGTCTGCGCGTCGGGACCCTCGGTGAAGGTCGCGAGGGCGGGGGCCTCGGTGGCGCCGCCGGCCGGCGTCGCGGCCACGGGCTGGTCCAGGTCGGAGTGCGCAGGCTGGTTCATCACGGGCTTCGGCGTACGGGCTGACGCGGTGCCGCGGGAGTGCCGCCGCACAGGGACGTCGCCCTCGGCCACACCTCCTCGGTCGGCTCTTCTGCCCAGCAGGGCCACCACCATATCCACCTCACCCGTCAAGCCCGGATAAAAGTGCCCGGGAGGTCTTCCGCACCCGGTCCGTCCTGACAACGGCCCGCCGCCGTACGCGGTTCCCGGTCGGCCAGTAATCTGTGCCAGGAAATATCGACATCCTTCGGCACCGGGCCTCGCCCGGGGCTCCGAAAGAGGCAGCCATCAGCGAGTTCGGGCCCGCGCACGCGGCCCTCGCCGACACCTACGTGAGCGAGGACGCCGTGCTGACCTACGCCCGGGCGCAGTCCGCGCGGACCGGGATACGGGCGATCGGACCGAGCGGCGGGGCCTGCCTGCGGCTGCTGGCCGCCGCACTGGACGCCAAGGCGGTGGCCGAGATCGGCACCGGCACCGGGGTGTCCGGGGTCTACCTGCTGCGCGGAATGCGGCCGGACGGCGTGCTCACCACGGTCGACTCCGAGCCGGTGCGCCAGCAGCTGGCCCGCGAGGCGTACCAGGCGGCCGGGTTCGCGGCCAACCGCTCCCGGTTCATACCGGGCCGGGCGCTGGAGGTGCTGCCCCGGCTCGCCGACGGCCAGTACGACCTGGTGTTCTGCGACGGCGACCCGGTCGAGTCCTGCGAGTACCTGCGGGAGGCGCTGCGGCTGCTGCGGCCAGGCGGGATGGTCTGTTTCGAGGGCGTCTTCCAGGAGGGCCGGCTGGCCGAGCCAGAGCTCCAGGACCCGCAGACCGGCGCGGTCCGGGACCTGGTCCGGGACGTGCGGGAGAGCGAGGCCCTGCTGCCGGCGCTGCTGCCGGTGTCGGACGGACTGCTCTGCGCCGTCAAGCGCTGAGCGTCACGCGCCGAGCCCGGCGCCCCTTCGGGCCCGGGCCCGGGAAAACGTGCGGACCCGGGCCGACATGACGTCGAACCCGGGCCCGGCAGCACATCTCCAGGAGATGGCGAGCACCTGCTGCGGTCAGCCGCAGGCCTTCTTCAGGGCCTCGCCGAGGGCCTGGGCCTCGTCCGGCGTGAGCTCCACCACAAGGCGTCCGCCGCCTTCGAGCGGAACGCGCATGATGATGCCCCGTCCCTCTTTGGTGACTTCGAGCGGGCCGTCACCCGTCCGCGGCTTCATGGCCGCCATGCTCGTTCCCCTTCCTGCAACCGCTCAGCTACGCACCGGCAGTCCGTCCACCGCCGGTATCGAACGCATTGATCGGAAGCCATTATCCCGCATGCCACGGGCTGATGACCAACATCACTCTCGGTGCAACCACGACCGGACCGCCCCCAACCGCCGCAAACCACGTCATAAGCCCCGGCGTGGCGGTGGTGCGGACACCGCCCGAAGGTGCGATACCTCACACTCCCCAGGCCCCCGCGTGCTCCGGCATCCTGACACACACGACCGACAACGCCTCGATCCCGGGAGCCCTCACCCATGTCCGATTCCGTGCTGTACGAGCTGGACGGCGGCCTGGCCGTCATCACCATCAACCGCCCGGAGGCGATGAACGCGCTCGACGTCGCCACCAAGGTCGCGCTGCGCGACGCCGTGACCGCCGCGGCCGCGGACCCGGCGGTGCGGGCCGTCCTGCTCACCGGAGCGGGCGAGCGGGCGTTCTGCGTCGGGCAGGACCTGAACGAGCACCTGGCCATGCTGAAGCGGGCCGAGGAGACCGGCGAGGGCGCGCTGCGGACCGTCGGCGAGCACTACAACCCGCTGGTGCGGGCGCTGGCCGGGATGCGCAAGCCGACCGTCGCCGCGGTCGGCGGGGTGGCGGCCGGGGCCGGTGCCTCGCTCGCCTTCGCCTGCGACTTCCGCGTCCTGTCCGACCGGGCCGGCTTCAACACCGCCTTCGCCGGGATCGGGCTGACGGCCGACTCGGGCGCCTCCTGGACGCTGCCCCGGCTGGTCGGGCACGCCAGGGCCACCGAGCTGCTGATGCTGCCCCGCACGGTCAAGGCCGCCGAGGCCGCCGAGCTGGGCCTGGCCACCAGGGTGGTGCCGGCCGGGGAACTCGCCGCCACCGCACGGGCCTTCGCCCGTGAGCTGGCCGAGGGCCCGACCGTCGCCTACGGCGCCATCAAGGAGTCGCTGGCCTACGGCGCCTCCCACTCGCTGGACGAACTCCTCGACAAGGAGGACGAGTTGCAGACGCTGGCCGGCGACAGCGAGGACCACCGGATCGCGGTGCGCGCCTTCATCGCCAAGGAGAAGCCGACGTACCTGGGCCGCTAGGGCCTGACCGGCGGGTCCGGGCCGGCCGGCCCGGACC
>NZ_JBHUAL010000218.1:0-16282 GCF_042789775.1 Kitasatospora sp. NPDC056800
CGGTCGTTCGCGGCGGGCGCCGCCGGCGCGCTTCCCGAAGCCGCCGGGCCTTCCCGGCACCGTCAACCGATTAGCCGGGCTCATGGGTCGATGAGCTTATCGATCTTGTTCGGCCCCTCCGCCCGCTGGTGGGCTGGCCCCATGACAAACGCCGAAGCCCCCGCCCCACCAGCCGCCCCACCCACCGCGCACCGCTGGCCCCCGGTCCTCGCCGTCGCACTCGCCACCTTCACCGTGGTGTCCTCCGAGATGATGCCGGTCGGCCTGCTCACCCCGATGTCCCACAGCCTCGGGGTCACCGACGGGGTCACCGGCCTCTCCCTCACCATCACCGGCCTGATCGCCGCCGCCCTCTCCCCCTTCGCCCCGCTGCTCGTCGGCGCGCGCGACCGCCGGACCGTCCTGGTCGCCTTCATGCTGCTGCTCGGCCTGGCCGACGCGGTCACCGCGCTGGCGCCGGACTTCGCGGTGCTGGCCGCCGGCCGCGTCCTGCTCGGCACCGCCATGGGCATCGTCTGGGGCCTCGCCACGAGCGTCGGCCCGCGCCTCGCCGACGGCCCGCGCCTCGCGCTCACCATGACGCTGATCTTCTCCGGCGTCTCCATCGCCTCGGTCCTCGGCGTCCCGCTGGGCACCTACCTGGCCGCGCTGCTCGACTGGCGCGCCGCGTTCTGGGCGCTCGCCCTGCTCGGCGCCGCCTCCGCCGCCGTCCTCGCCGCCACCCTGCCCGCGCTGCCCGTGCACGAGCGCGGACGGCTCGGCGGACTGGCCGACGCCCTGCGCCACCGGGGCGTCGCCGCCGGGATCGCGATCACCGCCTTCGTCGTGCTCGGACACTTCGCCGGCTACACCTACATCCGCCCGGTCCTCGAAGCCGACGCGGGCCTGAGCAGCGGCGTGATCGCCGCCTGCCTGCTGGTGTACGGACTCGCGGGCGTCGCCGGGAACTTCACCCTCGGCCCGCTGTCCGGGCGCCGCCCGAAGACCGCCGTCGCCCTCGCCCTGGCCGGGGTCGCCCTGGCCGCCGCCCTGCTCGCGTACACCGGCGGCGTCGTCACCGTCCTGCTCGTCCTCGTCGTCTGGGGCGCCTCGTACGGCGGGGTGTCGGTCTCCACCCAGGCCTGGGTCCGCACCGCCGACCCGGCCCGGATCGAGGCCTCGGCGGCGGTCTGGGCGGGCGTGTTCAACGCGGGCATCGCGCTCGGCTCCTTCGCCGGCGGACTGGTCGTCGACCGGGCCGGGAACCGCGCCGTCCTGCTCACCGCGGCCGGGCTGGCGGCCGTCGGACTGCTGATCGCCCTGCTCTCCCGGCCCGACGACCGGCGGCCCTGACGGCGGCCCGACGACCGGCGGCCCTGACGGCGACCCGATCACCGGCCCGGCCCGCGGCCCGACCGGCCCGTCCGATTCCCCGCGGGCTCAGTCGAGGAGCCCGGCCAGCAGCTCGACGAACCCGGCCGCCAGCCGGTGCGGCCGCCGCTCGTGCTGGACCACCTCCAGCGCCGTCGGCTCCAGCCCGGGCACCGGCAGGAAGCGGATGTCCGGCCGCCGGACGTACGCCGTGCTGCGCTCGCACAGCAGCAGCCCCTGACGGGTGCCGGCCACCATCGACAGGCCCTCCTGGATGGTGGCCGCACCCGCCGGGTAGGCCAGCTCCCGCCCGCCCGGCGTCCGCCGGGGCGCCTGCGCCCACCGCCAGTACTCGGGCGCCGGGCCGCGCGGCTCGATCAGCGGCACCCCGGCCAGCTCCTCCGCGCCCACCCCGTCCGCGCCGTCCGCCCCGCCGAGGCGCCGCTCGGCGGAGACCGCCAGGTACACCGGCTGGCGGGAGAACTCCATCAGCACGTCCAGGCCCGGCTCCCGGCACGGGGCGAGCACGATCGCCAGGTCCACCTCGCCCCGGGCGAGGTGCGAGAACGGGTCCGCCCACGGCAGTTCGACCAGCTGCACCGTGCCCTCCGGCAGGCGCGCGAGCACCCGGGCGACCGGCTCGTACACCGCGCACTGGAAGCCCAGCCGCAGCGGCCGCGCGGTGGCCGCGGCAGCCCGGGCCGCGTCGTAGCCCTCCCGGAGCCGCTCGAAGGCGGGCACCACCTGCTCGGCCAGCGCCCGCCCCAGTTCGGTCAACTCGACCCGGCGGCTGGTCCGTTGGAACACCGGTGCGCCGACCCTGCTCTCCAGGCGCTTGATCAGCTGGGAGACCCGCCCCTGCGAGACGCCGAGGCGCTCCGCCGTCCGCCCGAAGTGCAACTGGTGGACGAGGACGGCGAAGCACTCCAGCTCCTGCAGCGGCAGCTCGGGCAGGACGGGAGTCCCGGAGGCTCCGGGGGCCGGCGTCGGTCGTTCCACCTCGGCAGTCTACGCGGGCCGACCGGCCGCTCCGCAGGCCAGCAGGGCGCGCAGCTCGGCGGCCGGGTCGCCCTCGTGGTACGGGCGTTCGCTCTGCTCGATGTGGTCCAGGAACTCCTGGTACCGCAGGGCGTAGGACAGGTGGTAGAGCGGCTCGGCGAGTTCGAGGGCGCGCCCCGGGTCGGAGCCGGGGGCGTGGCGCTGCCAGGCCTCCGTCCAGACCCGGACGTGGTGCTGCCAGGCCTCCTCGCCGAGGTAGGCGCGCGGGCGCAGCCCGTCCAGGGCGGGGTGGCCGAGGCAGGAGTCGGCGTAGTCGACGACCACCGTGCTCGCGCCGTCGGAGCGCCAGTTGCCGGGGTGGAAGTCGCCGTGCAGCAGCGTCTCCGGCAGGCCGCAGTCGGCGAGCCGGTCCAGCAGCCCGGGCAGGTCGGCGGCGAAGGCGGCCAGCCGGTCCAGTTCCTCGGGCGTCAGGTCGGTCTCCTCGGCGAACCGGTCCGACAGGGCCGCCAGCTGGGCCGCCAGGGCGCGCGGGGTGCGGTCGCGCAGGCCGGCCAGGTCGGCCGGGCGGTCGGCGAGCGCGGCCTGGGCGGCGACGAGGCGGGGGACGACGTCGGCCACCGTCCCGGCGGACGGGCTCCAGCAGTCCTCGCCGGGGACGTGGTCGAGCAGCAGCCGGCCGGCGGAGGGGTCGGCGGCGAGAACGGTCGGGACGAGCCCGCGGTCGATGCCGCCGAGCAGCGCGATGACCTCGCCCTCGTGGGCGTTGAACGCGGGCGTCGTGGTCTTCAGCCAGGCGTCGGCGCCGGTGGCGGTGGGGAGGCGGAACAGGCCGGAGAGGTTCCAGGTCCGGATCTGCCGCGCGGGCCCGGCCGACGGACGGCCGACGGCGGCGAGCCGTGCCTCCGCCCAGTCCAGCGCCTCCCGCAGGCCGCCGGGCGTGGCCCAGGCGGCGCGGCGCTCGGCGGGGCCGAGCAGCGCGGCCGTCCCGTCGTCCGGGGCACCGGCCGTGAGGGCGGTCGGCCGGCGCAGCGCCTCGGCGTGGTAGCGGACCCGCCCGCCGTGGCCCGGGTCCTCGCTCCGGCCTTCGACCAGGCGAGCCACCAGCACCGGCACCCCGGCCGCCTCGGTCGCCCGCGCGACCACCCCGTCCACCGAGGACCACCAGCCGACCTCCACCTCGAACGGGCCCAGCTGCCCGAAGTGCTCGTCGCCGTAGGTGAGATCGACCGTCACGGTCCGGTTGCTCGCTCGCTGCATCGGAGCAGCTTCGCCCACCGGAGCGGCTCGGCGCGAACGAATTTCCGCCCGCCCGGAGCGGGGCGGAGCCGCCCCACCCGGGGCTAACCTGGGCCGGTGACACGGCGATCGGGCACGGTGGTGCTGATGTGCGGTCTGCCCGGGGCGGGCAAGACCACGTATGCGATGGGCCTCGTCCGGCGGGGCTACGCGCGGCTGTCGATCGACGAGGTGGTCTGGGAGCGGCTCGGGCGGTGCGATGCCGGGCTGGTCCTGCCGCAGCCCCCGCCCTGAGGTCCTGAACAGGCCCTACCGGATCGCCACCGCCGTGCCGGAGACCCGCACCCGGGTGTCCTCGGCCCGCAGTTCGACCCGCAGGACGCCCGGGCGGCCCAGGTCCTCGCCCTGGTGCAGGGTGAGCACCGCCGGGGCCGTCACCGCGCCGAGCTCCCGCAGGTAGGCGCCGAAGGCGGCCGCGGCGGCGCCGGTGGCCGGGTCCTCGACCACGCCGCCGACCGGGAACGGGTCGCGGACGTGGAAGACCTCGGGGGCCTCCCGCCAGGCGAGCTGCAGGGTGGTCAGGTCGCGGGCGCGCATGTGGGCGGCGAGGCCGTCGAAGTCGTAGTCGAGCCGGGCCAGCCGCTCGCGGGTGGCGACCGGCAGGACGAGGTGGCGGGCGCCCGCGTAGGCGACGCGGGGCGGCAGGGCCGGGTCGAGGTCGGCGGCGGACCAGCCGAGCAGGGCGAGCGCCTCCGCGACGTCGGCCGCCGGCACCTCCTCGACCTTCGGCTCGACGCTGGTGAGGGTGGCGCGCAGCAGCCCGTCGGCCCCGCGCTCGACCCCGACCGGGACGTCCCCGGCCGCGGTCACGAAGACGTACCGCCCGGGGCCGACGTGCTCGGCGAGGGCGACGGCGGCGCCGACCGTCGCGTGCCCGCAGAACGGCACCTCGGCGAGCGGGCTGAAGTACCGTACGCGATAGGCCCCTTCGGCCGGGCCGGCGGTCAGGAAGGCGGTCTCGGAGTACCCGACCTCGGCGGCGACGGCGAGCATCCGCTCGTCGGTCAGCCCGGTGGCGTCGAGCACCACGCCGGCCGGGTTGCCGCCCTCGGGGCGGGTGGCGAAGGCGGCGTAGCGGAGGATCTCAGGAGCGGCGTCGTCGGTCATGATCGGACGAACGCCTGCCGCTCGTCCGCTGTTCCCGCCCACCGGAGCGCCGCTTCCACCGGAGCACCGCTTCCCACCGGAGCGGGGCCCTCACCGCAGCACCGCCTCCAGGAAGTCCGAGCCGAGCCGGGCGCTGCCCGCCAGGTCGAGCTCGTAGAGCATGTACCGCCCGCGCCGCCGGGTCGTCAGCAGCCCGGCCTTGCGCAGCACGGCCAGGTGCCGGGACACCTCGGGCGCGCTGAGCTGCCAGGCGGAGGCCAGTTCGCCGGTGGTGTGCGGGCCGCGGGCCATGGTGCGGGCGAGGCGCAGCCGGACGGGGTGGGCGAGGGCCTCCAGGCGCTGCTGGACGAGGGCGAGCGAGACGGGCTCGGGCAGGCCGGCCTCGGCGACGGGGTACTGGAGGACGGGCCGCCAGCCGCTCGCGTGCACCACCAGCAGGTGCGGGCGGCCGAAGGCGGTCGGGATGAAGGTGACGCCCCCGGAGTCGGTCCCGCTGGTGGCGCTGTCCTGGAGCTTGTCGATGACGATCCGGCGCCGTCCGTCCCCGCCCTGGTCGAGCGTGACGGAGGGCGAGACGTCGGCGAGCGCCTCGGCGAGGCCGCGGCGGGCGAGCAGGTCCGCCTTGCGCCGGGCGTCGGCGGCGAGGTCGGGCAGGACGCGCTGCCAGGCGTCGGCGAAGAACGCGGACCGGCAGTCCTCCAGCATCCGCCGCACCAGGGCCCGGACGGCCGGCGGGTCGGCGAGCAGCCGGTCGGCGAAGGCGGCCTGCCGGGGGCCGCGGGCGAGGGCGAGTTCCCGGGCCCGCTCGTTGGCGTCCGGGTCGGTGAGCGGGGAGCCCATCCGGCGGGTGAGCCGGGAGGAGCCGCAGGTGGTGATGAGGGCGGCGGCGACGTACAGCTCGTCGTCGATCCGGTCGATGGCGTCGAGCTCCTCGTCGAGCGTGGCGCCGGGCAGGCCGGGGACGAGGAAGTCGGCGCGCGAGGAGCGCCAGAGGAAGTCGGCCTCCAGGAGCCGTTCGGACAGCTCGGGCGGGATCACGGCGGCGGTGCAGCCGGCCCAGCCGTGCAGCGCGGGGTGGTGCGCGGGCTCGGCGAGCACGTGCAGCATGGCGTTCAGCTCGCCGAGCGGGGAGGGCGTGAAGAGCAGGCGCTCGTCGGGCAGGCCGGTGATGTCGATCGTCAGGCTCATGCGCCCGCCTCTCCCCCGGCCTCCGGCCGGGGGTACCCCCGGCGCTCCGCAGGGGCATGCGCCCACGCGCTGGTCCTGATGGTTCGCTCGCTCCGCTCACTCACGCGTTCGATCCTGTCACCCCGCCCGACGGCCCCCGCCGCGGATTGACGGTAAGCGTCAATCCGCGTGCCAGGCGGTCCGACCTGGGCGGACGGTACCGGCCATGAGCCTGATCCGGGAGAAGTCCGTCCACGACCACGCGGCCGCCCGCCACGGCGAGCCGCCCGCCCCGCCGATCGGCACGGGCCGCCGGGGGCCGTCCGCGCTGCTGGGCCTGCTGACCGCCGCCGGCGGGCCCCGGTACGCCGTCGCGCTGGCGGTGGACGCGGTGGGCGGCGGCCTGCTGCGGCCGTTCCTGCTGCTGTACGGCATCGGCGTGCTGCACCTCGGCGCGGGGGCGGCCGGGCTGGCGCTGTCCGCCGGGATGGTGGCGGGCCTGCTGGTGGTGCCGCTGACCGGCCGCTGGATCGACCGCGGCGCCCGCACCCTGCCCGCCGCCGTCACCCTGCTGGTGCGGGCGGCGGGTGCGCTGGCGCTGCTGCTCGCGGACGGCCAGCCGGGGTTCACCGCGGCGGCGGTGCTGTTCGGGGTGGGCAGCCAGTCCTGGCCGACCACCCACGCGGCCGTGGTGAGCACGCTGACCGAGGGCCGGCTGCGGGACGCCGCGCTGGCCGCCGGGCGGTCGCTGCGCAACGCCGGGATGGGCGCGGGCGCGCTGCTGGCCACCGTGGCGGTGAGCGGCGGGACGGGTGTGATCCGGCTGCTGGCCGGGGTGACGGGCGCGGCCTGCCTGCTCGCGGCCGTCCTGGTGGGCTCGCTGCGGGTGCGGGCCCCGCGGCAGGAGCGGCCGGCGGACACCCGGGAGCGGGCGGAGCCGCTGCGCCGGATCACCCTGCTGAGCCTCGCCAACGTGCCGTACGCGTTCTGCTTCGACGTGCTGGAGGTGGCGCTGCCCGCGCTGCTGGTGCTGCACCTGCACGCCTCGCCGGCCTGGTCCTCGGGCGTCTTCGTCGGCAACACGGTGCTGGTGATCGCCCTGCAGCTGGCGCTGGTGCTGAAGCTCTCAGACCGTTCGCGGCACACCGTGCTGGCGGCCTCGGGGGCGCTGCTGGCGGTGTCGTACCTGGCCTTCTGGGCGGTCGGCTCGCTGGGCGGCGTGCCGGGAGCGGCGGGCGTCGCGGCGGTCTCGGTGCTGTACACGCTGGGCGAGATCCTCTACACCGGCTCGGGTACGGCGCTGGTGGCGTCCGTCGCCCCGCCGCAGCTGCTCGGCCGGGCGCTGGCGCGCTGGGAGCTGTCCTCGGGGGTGGGCCGGGCGGCCGCGCCGGCCGTGCTGACGGCGCTGCTGGCCGCCGGACCGGGGGCACTGTGGGCGTCGCTCGCCGCCGCCACGGCGCTGGGGGCGCTGGCGGTGCTGCGGCTGGGTCCGCGGTGAAGGCCGTGGCCCCGACCCCGGTGGGATGATCGGCCCCATGGCTCTCACCCCGCACCAGCAGCACCTCCGCGACCGGATCATGGCCGCCGGGGTGACCGCTCCGCCGGAGCCGTGGCGGCCCGTCGGCCGGGGGATGATCGCGGTCGGCGGGCTGCTCGGCATCGGCTTCGCCGTCCACCCGGAGAGCGGGCACGACCTGGTGCTGACGGTCTCGCACAGCGGCCACGGCCTGTTCGACGCGGTGACCGGCCTCAAACTGGCCCGCGACCACGAGCCCGCCGAGGACCCGGACGGCCAGGACCTCGCCTGCCCCGGCCTCGGCCAGGTCGCGGACGTGCGCATCCCGGTGGCGGGGACGTGGGGCGGCGGGCTGCACACCGCCGCCGACGGGGGCTGGCACATCGAGGTGGTCGCGCCGGAGTGGCCGCACCACCGGGTGCTGCTCGCCAGCGGCCGGGGGCCGTGGCAGGGCGAGCACGGCGAGAGCTGGTGGCTGGTCCTCGACTCCTCCTGGTCCACCTTCCGCGCGGCCGGCTTCTCCCCGACCGGCCGGACCCTCGCGGTGGCCACCAGCAGCGACCTCACGCTCTGGACCCGCGGCTAGGCCTTCCGGATGCGGACGGGGCGCGGACCGGTGATGCTGACCGCGAGGCGTGACCGGCCCGAGGAAGGACGAAAGAAGCATGAGCGCACTCGACTTCGAGATCATCGACAGCCCCGACAGCTCGCTCAACAAGACCTCCGTCCTGGTCACCGGCCCGCAGGACGCGCTGCTGGTGGACGCCGGGTTCACCCGCTCCGACGGGCGCCGGCTGGTGGAACGGATCAGGGCGAGCGGCAAGGAGCTGACCACGGTCTTCGTCAGCCACGGCGACCCGGACTTCTACTTCGGCGCCCAGGAGGTCCAGGACGCCTTCCCGCGGGCCCGCTTCCTGGCCACCGCCACGACCGTCGAGCACATCCAGGAGACGTACGAGTCCAAGCTGCGCGCCTGGGCCCACCTGGGCCCGGAGCTGCCCACCCGGCTGGTGCGGCCCGAGGTGCTGCACGGGGACGAGCTGGTCTTCGAGGGCCACCGCTTCGAGCTGCGCGGCGCCGACTTCCACCTGCCGGACCGGCACTACCTCTGGCAGCACCACCACCGGGCCGTGCTGGGCGGGGTGCTGCTCTTCGAGGGGCTGCACGTGTGGACGGCCGACACCCCGACCTCCGCCCAACGGGCCGCCTGGATCGACCTGTTGGACGGCATCGAGGCGCTCCACCCGACCTGGGTGGCGGCCGGCCACCGGATCGCCGGCGCGCCCACGGACCTGAACGCCGTCGACCACACCCGGGCCTACCTGCGCGCCTTCGAGACCGAGATCGGCCGGGCCGCGGACGCGGCCGCCGCCAGGGAGGCGCTGGAGCGGCGCTTCCCGACGCTGGGGCTGCGGATCGCGGTGGACATCGGCACCAAGGTCGTCATGGGCGAGATGGCGTGGGGGTGAGCGGACGGTGATCGAGATCCCCCGGGACGTCGCCTCCTTCGCGGAGTCGCAGTCCCCCGCCGACGTGGTGCGCCGCCAGTACCTGGCCTCCGCCCGGGGCGACCTGGCCGCGCTGCGCGCCACCCTGGCCGAGGACGTGGAGTGGACCGAGATGGCCGGCTTCCCGCTGGGCGGCACCTACCGCACCCCGAAGGGCGTCACCACCAACGTGATGGAGCGGCTGGCCGCCGACTGGAACGACTGGACGGCGCACGACGACAGCTACGTGGTGGACGGCGAGGACGTCGTGGTCCTGGCCCGCTACACGGCCGTCCACAGGGCCACCGGAAAACCGCTCGCGGTGCGGGTCGCCCACCACTTCACCGTGCGCGGCGGCCGGATCGTGCGCTTCGAGCAGTTCACCGACACCGCGCTGGTCAGGGAGGCGATGACGGCCTGAGGCCCGCACGGGACCCTCGCGACGCCCGCGTTCACTCGTACGGGCGAGCGCGGCGCGGCGCGCCAGGCGCGGTCTCGACAGACCACCCGGACGGCGGCAGGCTGACCCCGACCACGGCCGGAGAACGAGGAGTCGAGCATGGCGGGCACGGACACCGGGACCACCGGAGCGGACGGCGGGCGGCAGCGCCCGATCGTCGTCGTCGGGGCGTCCCTGGGCGGCGCGAAGGCGGCCGAGGCGCTGCGCGAGGCCGGCTACCGGGGCGGCATCGTCCTGATCGGCGAGGAGCACGAGCGCCCGTACGAGCGGCCGCCGTTGTCCAAGGGCTACCTGCAGGGCAAGACGCCCCGGGAGAAGATCTACGTCCACCCGCCGCAGTGGTACGCCGAGCACGACGTCACGCTGCGGCTGGGCACGGCGGTGGCCGCGATCGACCCGGCCGGGCACACCGTGACGCTCGCCGACGACGGCCGGATCGAGTACGCCAAGCTGCTGCTGACCACCGGCTCGGTGCCGCGCCGACTGCCGGTGCCCGGCGCGGACCAGGACGGGGTGCTCTACCTGCGCCGGGTCGAGGACAGCGACCGGATCAGGGCGGCGCTGCGGCCCGGGGCCCGGATCGCGGTGATCGGCGCGGGCTGGATCGGGCTGGAGGTGGCGGCCGCGGCCCGCGAGGCGGGCGCCGAGGTGACGGTGCTGGAGGCGCTGGAACTGCCGCTGCTGCGGGTGCTCGGCCGGGAGGTCGCCCAGGTCTTCGCCGACCTGCACCGGGAGCACGGGGTGGACCTGCGCCTCGGCGTGAAGGTGGCCGAACTGACCGGCGAGGGCGGCTCGGTGAACGGCGTCAGGCTCGCCGACGGCACGACGGTGGCGGCCGACGCGGTGGTCGTCGGCATCGGCATCGCCCCCGCCACCGGCCTCGCCGAGGCGGCCGGACTGGAGGTCGACAACGGGATCAAGACCGACCAGCACCTGCGCACCTCGGACCCGGACGTCTACGCGGCCGGCGACGTCGCCAACGCCTACCACCCGCTGTTCGGCAGGCACGTCCGGGTCGAGCACTGGGCCAACGCGCTCAACCAGCCGCAGACCGCCGCCCGCGCGCTGCTCGGGCAGCCCGACGCGGTGTACGACCGGGTCCCGTACTTCTTCACGGATCAATATGATCTTGGCATGGAGTACGTCGGCTACGTCGAGCCCGACGGCTACGACCGGGTGGTGTTCCGCGGCGACCCGGCCACCCGCGAGTTCATCGCGTTCTGGCTCTCCGGCGGCCGGGTGCTCGCGGGGATGAACGTCAACGTCTGGGACGTCACCGACCCGATCCGCGAACTGGTGCGCTCGGGGCGGGTGGTGGACACCAAGGCGCTGGCCGACCCGAAGGTGCCGCTCGGGGACCTGTAGGGTCCGGCCTCAGCCCACCGGGATGCCGGGGTTCACCAGCCCCCGGCCCCCGGTGACGGTGTTGCCCGCGCCGATCGTCACCGTGCAGTTCGCCGCGTCGTAGTCGGTCACGTCGATCGCGTAGCGGTCCGGGCCGGTGGCGCCGGTGAGGTCGGAGCGGTTGCCCCGGAAGACGGTGCCGCAGCCCCAGCCCGGCCGGACGCTGTGGACCTGATAGCCGTCGTCGGTGGTGCGCCGGCCGGTGTTGTTCTCGATGACGTAGCCGTTGCCCTTCACGTCGACCCAGGAGTCGTCGTAGTTGCGCCCGGTGAGGCCGTCGCCGTCGAAGGTGTTGCCGGAGACGAGGCCGCCGACGGTGCCCTCCTTGAGGTCGACGTTCTCGGCGCCGATGTTCGGGCCGAAGGTGTTCCCGGTGATCCGCACGTAGTCGCTGTGGTCGGTCAGGGTGTTGGCGGTGCCGACGTAGACGCCCTCGCCCATGCCGTCCCGGCTGAGGCCGGTGTCGTGGATGCGCGAGCCGCGCAGCGTGCCGTGGGCGCTGGAGTTGCGGAAGTGCACGCCCTCCATGGTGGTGTGGTGGACCGTCACGTCGTCGAGGACCACGTAGTCGGCGGAGTCGGCCATGATGCCCTTCTGGGCCCCGGTGACGGTCAGCCCCTGGACGGTCCAGTAGCTCGCGCCGTCGAGGTGGAGGCCGTAGCCGCCGCCGGTGGGGGTGGTGAGGACGGCCTTCGCCGAGCCGGTGAGGGTGATCCGGGCGGCGGCGGTGCCGGGGGTGGTGGCCTTGAAGGTGCCGGTGTAGGTGCCGTCGGCGAGCTGGATGGTCTGGCCGGGCGCGGCGGCGGCGAGCGCGCTCTGGAGCTGCTTGGCGGTGCCGACCTTGACCACGGCCGCCGGGGCGGCGGAGTCGGTGGCCACGGCCGCGGGGGCGGCGCTGCCGAGGGTGAGGACGGTGAGCGCGGCGAGGAGAACGGGGCGCCTGGTCACGGACGGTGCTCCTTGCGGTGGTCGGGGCCGGCCGGAGGACGGGGCCGGTGGCGACAGGAACATGCCGTCGCCCAGAGTGGACTGGACCATTCCGAGGCGTCAAGAGTGCCTCCCCGCGCGATACTGGAGCCCTGGGGGAGCCTCGGACAGCCTCGGACAGGGTCGGTCAGGATCGGTCGGGGTCGGACGGTCGGAGAGGGAGGCGGCGATGGGCGGCGGTACGGCCGGGTTCGCCGTGGTGGTGTTCGGTGCGCTGGGCGGCGTGGTCGCCTACCTCGCCGGGGTGGTCGGCCTGCGCGAACTGCGGCGGCTGCGCCGGGTCGGCGTCCCCGTGCGGGCGCTGGTGCGCGAGCGCGCCGCGGCGCCGGAGGACCGCGCGCTGCCGCCGCGGCCGCTGCTCCAGTTCGAGACCGAGGACGGCCGGGTGGTCGAGGTCTTCTCCCCCGTCCCCTCCACCGCCCGCCACCCGCTGCCGGACGGCGGCTTCGTCCCGGTCCGCTACGACCCGGCGGACCCGCGGCAGGTGCTGGTGGACGGGCGGGAGCGCGCGGGGCTGGAGTACGGGTTCCTCGCGCTCGGGGTGCTGGTGGTGCTCGGCTCGATCACCCTCGGCGCCGCGGTGCTCTGAGCGGTACGGCGCACGCGGGCGGGCGGGCCGCGCACGACCCGCCCGGCCCGCCCGACGCGCTCAGACGGTGGCCGCGGTGGTCGCCGCCACGGTGGTCGCGATGGTGACGGCGGCCATCGTGAGCTGCACGGCCCGGATCGCCTCGCGGACGGAATCGGCCGCCCCGTCACCGGCGGCGATCTCGGCGAAGCGCGGCTCGACCTGCTTGCGGGGCAGCTCGGGGAAGGCCAGCCCGTGCAGCCGGGAGCCGTGCAGCAGGGCCACCAGGGCGGCGGTGCGCAGGTCCGGTTCGGCGCCGTCCAGCACCACCGCGGCCAGCCGCGCGCGCAGTTCGCGCTCCGCGCCGCCGTCCGCCTCCGGGTAGCGGCGGACCGGGAAGATGCCCAGCGCGCGGCGGCGCTCCTCGACCACCAGGCCGCGCTCGCACAGCCGCGCGACGGTGTCGGCGACCACCGTCGACCGGTCCCTGGTCAGCCAGTCGGCCGCCTTGGCCTTGCCGGAGCGGCGTCCGGCGGCCCACTCGTCGAGGCGGGCCAGCCGGCCGTCCACCAGCGGTTCGCCGGTCGGGGTGCGGTCGGTGACGGTGAGCCGGCCCTCCTCGATCGCGACCCGCTCGGCCAGCACCAGCTCGGCCAGGATGCCGCCCGCGGCGGCCCAGGCGGCGGTGGCGGCGTCCTTCGCCACGCCGGACTCGTCGTCCAGCGAGAGCAGCATCAGCTCCTCGGCGAGGGTGACGTGCATCGGGGTGTCCCTTCTTCTCGACTTCTCGGCTTGTCGCGGCCACGCGGGCCCCAGGCGCGTAGCCCTCAGCCCCGCAGGGCGTCGACCAGGCGTCGGGCCCGGGTGTCCTCCTCCAACAACGCCCGGAGCAACCGATCAGTGCCCTGACCTGCGACGTCGGCCAGGTAGGCCTCCACCGAGCGCGGGTCGGCGGGCAGCGTCACCTCGCCGGAGTCGAGCGCGGCGTGCGCCCGGGCGTAGTCGAGGCCGAGACCGGCGAGCAGTTCGCCGGCGCCGTCCTCCTCCACCGGCCGCGGCTCGTGGCGGGCCACCTCGTGCACGGCCAGCAGGGCGAGCAGGACGTGCTCGGTGCCGGGCGTACGGCGTCCGAGGCGCTCGGCCTGGGCGTCGGCCTCCGGCCGGATCCAGGCCGCCGGACCGGACGGGCCCGGCTGCAGCAGGCGCTTCCAGCGCGGGGCCGGGTGGGCGCGGCGGGCCAGCAGCGCCTCCCGGGTGGGGCGCAGCAGCGGGTCGAGGGCACCCGGCGCGGCCGGGTCGCCCGGCGCGACCGGCGAATCCGGTAATTCCGGTGGGTACAACGAGTTCGGTGAGACCGGCGAGTCCCGCCGGTCCGGCTCCGGCACGGTCGTTTCCATCGGCCCTCCCACGACTGCGGCTTTACTCGGACTATACGCTCGCTTTTCCTTCTCTTGGGCATTTTCCGCACGTCAAGAAAGCGTCAGGACGGGGCCGGCGGCGGGCCCGGAAGACCGGGCGCCCCACCGTTGTTGCCATCTGGTGCCATCGTGAGAACCGTGCCCGCGAGAGGGGTGAGCACCATGGCCGACACGCTCCCCGGGCCGGGCCCGGTCCCCGAGGCGGAAGCGCCGCTGGACGCCTACTCCCGGGTCGTCACCTCCGTCGCCGCCGCGCTGACCCCGCGGGTCGCCGCGCTCCAGGTGCCCCGGCGCGGCCGGGGCGGCTGGTTCAGCACCGCGCTCGGCTCGGCGGTGGTCTTCACCGAGGACGGGTTCCTGCTCACCAACGCCCATGTGGTCGGCCGCGCCGACGCCGGGACGCTGGCCTTCGCCGACGGCACCACCTCCCCCTTCCACACCATCGGCGCCGACCCGCTCTCCGACCTGGCCGTGCTGCGCGCCGACGGGCCCACGCCGTCGCCGGTGACGCTCGGCGAGGCGACCGGCCTGCGGGTCGGGCAGCTGGTCGTGGCCGTCGGCAACCCGCTGGGCCTGGCCGGGTCGGTCACGGCGGGCGTGGTCAGCGCGCTCGGCCGCTCGATCCCGGCCCGCTCCGGCAGCGCGGTGCGGGTCATCGACAACGTGATCCAGACCGACGCCGCGCTCAACCCGGGCAACTCCGGCGGCGCGCTGGCCACCGCGGACGGCCGGGTGGTCGGCATCACCACGGCGGTGGCCGGGAACGGGCTCGGCCTGGCCGTCCCGATCGACGCCACCAGCCGCCGGATCGTCGCCGCGCTGCTCGCCGACGGCCGGATCCGCCGCGCCTACCTCGGCCTCGCCGGGGTGCCCGCGCCCCTGCCGCCCGCCCTGCGCCACCGCACCGGGCAGCGCACCGGCCTGCGGATCGTCGAGGTGGTGCCCGGCGCGCCCGCCGACCGCGCCGGGCTGCACGAGGGCGACCTGCTGCTCACCGCCGCCGGGGAGCCGATGGGCAGCGCCCAGGCCCTCCAGCGCCTGATGCTGGCCGATGCGATCGGCCGCCCGCTCCCGCTCACCGTCCTGCGCGGCGAGGCCCTGGTCGACGTGCTCGCCGTCCCGGCGGAGCTGCCCGCCGACGACTGACCGGGAGCCTGGACCGTCGGCAGGGCCGGGGCCGGGACCGAGCGCCGACGGCATCCTGGTCACCTCCATACCGACATCGTGCGCGCCCTTATGTCCGGCGCCGCGACGAGGGCCGGAGCGGGGAGAAAACCGTTGGCGCCCGGGCGACCGGCGTGATTAGGCTGACGCCGTTCCGTACCGATCGACCCGGGCTGCCGCCCGACCGGAGAGGGTGTCTTGATGTCCCGGATCGCGCCGAGTGCGCCTCGCCACCGTCCGACGACCACCGTCTGACGAGCTCGCCTGACGACCAGTCGAGGCCGCTCGGCCTGCTCTTGCTGCCACTGCACGAACCCCCCAGCAAGGAGCACCCCGGGTGTCCAGCACCTCCAGCACTCCCTCCGTTCTGAAGACCTCCACCTTCGCCTGCGCCTGGTGCGGTCTGACCGTCTCCACCTACGCCGCCGACGGCACGCGGCGCAACCACTGCCCGTCCTGCCTGCACTCGCAGCACGTCCTCGACCACGTCGAGGGCGGGCCGAGCGACTGCCTGGGCCGGATGTCGCCGATCGCCATCGCCGTGCTGCGCACCGGCGACTGGACGGTCGTCCACCGGTGCGTGCGCTGCGACGAGCTGACGTCCACCCCGGTCTGCACGGACGACAACCAGCTCGTCCTGATGCGGATGGCCGTCCGGCCGCTCGCCCAACCGCCGTTCCCGCTCGAAGCGTTCGGCACCCTCTGAAGCGCGCCCGGAAGAGGGAGGACCGAACCATGCCACGACGCAAGAACACCGGCGGCGGGGGCCGGCGGGACCGCCGCCCGCAGCGGTACAAGGACGTCCTGCACGGGCAGGGCGGGCACCGGGCGCACGCCTTCCGCTGCGTGGACTGCCGGTTGGACGTCCCACTGGACGCCCCCGGCACCGCCCACCGCAACCACTGTCCGAACTGCCTGGCCAGCCGTCATGTCGACGGCCGGACACCCGGCGACCGGGCGGCCGGCTGCGGCGGCCGGATGACTGCGCTGAGCCTGTCGGTCCGCGCCGACGGCGAGTGGATGATCATCCACCAGTGCCTGTCCTGCGGCGAGTTGAGCGCCAACCGGATCGCCGGGGACGACAACGCCCTGGCCCTGGTCCGGCTCGCGCTCAAACCCCTGCGGGACACCACCGTGGCGCACCGCACGATGCTCACGCTGTAGGCGCGCGTCCCCCGCGCGTCCCCACCCGTCCCGCGCGTCCGACCGGGACGCGCCTGTGACCGGGGCGCGCGGGGCGGTCGCGGCGGGCCCGTCCCGTCGGGCGGGGCCGCGGTCCGGAACGGCGGCCGGGCCGCGCGCCCCGGCCCCGGGGGCCCCCGGGTGCACGGGGGGGGGCGGGGGACGGGCGGGGCCCCC
>NZ_JBHUAL010000219.1:0-16216 GCF_042789775.1 Kitasatospora sp. NPDC056800
GGCCTCCCACTGCTCGGGAGGCCGGGCCCTTCACCGTGGCCGCGTCACGGCCGTCGTGCGCAGGCTCAGGCGAGCGAGGCCATCCAGGCCTCGACGTCCTCGGCGCTGCGGGGCAGGCCGGCCGAGAGGTTCTCGTTGCCGTCGGCGGTGACCAGGATGTCGTCCTCGATCCGGACGCCGATGCCGCGGTACTCCTCCGGCACGGTCAGGTCGTCCTGCTGGAAGTACAGGCCGGGCTCGACGGTCAGCACCATGCCGGGGACCAGCAGCGCGTCGACGTGCTCCTCGCGGCGCGAGTGGGCGCAGTCGTGGACGTCCAGGCCGAGCATGTGGCCGGTGCCGTGCAGGGTCCAGCGGCGCTGGAGGCCCAGCTCCAGGACCTTCTCGACGTCGTACACCGAGGCGTCCAGCAGGCCCCAGGCGAGCAGCCGCTCGGCGAGCACGCGCTGCGAGGCCTCGTGGAAGTCGCGGAACCGGGCGCCGGGCTTCACCGCGGCGATGCCGGCCTCCTGGGCGTCGTACACCGCGTCGTAGATCCGGCGCTGGACCTCGGTGAAGCTGCCGTTGATCGGCAGGCTGCGGGTGACGTCCGCGGTGTAGAGGGTGCTGGTCTCCACGCCCGCGTCCAGCAGCAGCAGCTCGCCCGGGCGCACGTCGCCGTCGTTGCGCACCCAGTGCAGGGTGGTGGCGTGCGGGCCGGCCGCGGCGATGGTGCCGTAGCCGACGTCGTTGCCCTCGACCCGGGCGCGGCGCCAGAAGGTGCCCTCGATCCAGCGCTCCGAGGTGGCGACGGCCTGGCCCAGCTCGCGGACCACGTCGGTGAAGCCCTTGACGGTGGCGTCGCAGGCGGCGCGCAGCTCGCCGATCTCCCACGCGTCCTTGACCAGCCGCAGGCCGCTCAGGAACTCCTTGAGCCCGGCGTCCTTGTCGGCGTCCAGGGCGTCGGCGAGCGCGGCCTCCAGGCCGGCGTCGTAGCCGCGGACGATGCGGGTCGGCACGGCGGAGTCGGCGGCCTTCGCGGCCAGCTCCTCGGCGGCCTTGCGCACGTCGCGGGCGGGCAGCCCGAGCAGCTGCTCCTGCTCGGCCAGGCTGTGCCGGCGGCCGACCCACAGCTCGCCGTAGCCGTCCAGCCAGAACTCGCCGTTCTCGCGGTTCGAGCGGGGCAGCAGGTAGAGCACGAAGTCGTGGCCGGTCGCGCCGGTCGGCTCGCCGACCAGCACCGCGTCCTCGGTCTGGTCGCCGGTGAGGTGGACGTACTCGCTGGCGGCGCGGAACGCGTAGTCGGTGTCGTTGGAGCGGACCCGCAGGTTGCCGGCCGGGACGACCAGGCGCTCGCCGGGGTAGGCGGCGGACAGCGCGGCGCGGCGCTCGGCCGCGTACGGGGCCTGGGCGACGGGGGCGAGGCCGTGCAGCTCGGTGTCGGCCCAGCCGGACTTCATCGAGGCGGCCAGCTCGTCGGAGATGTCGCCGTAGAGACCGTTCTTGCGGCCCTTGTGCTGCTCAGGCTCCTCGCCGCCCTCGGCCTCGGGGTTCTCGGCCACCGCGGGGGTACGGTCCTCGGTCACGTGCAACGCCTCCTTGGGGGGTGGTACCGCCGCCCCTGGGGGAGGTGTCGGATCGCGACACGCGCGGGCGGCCGTGCGTCCGTCCATGGTACGGACGCCCGGCCGCCCGTTCGTTCCGGGCCCGAACCGTCACTCGAAGCGGGCCGCCAGCAGCATCAGGTCGTCGGTGGCCGTGCCCCCGGCGTCCGGGTCCGGGCAGACGGCCAGCAGGTGGGCGCAGAGCCGGTCCGGGTCGATCCGCACGTCGCGCGGGGCGTCGGCGGCGGCCCGGCGCAGGTTGGCCTGCCCGGCGTGCAGGGTCGGGCCGCAGCGGCGGGCCAGGCCCTCGGTGTAGAGCAGCAGGGTGTCGCCGCGCTCGGCGACGAACTCCACCCCGGGGGCCTCCCAGCAGGCCAGCATGCCGAGCGGGGCGGAGAGCGAGGTCTCCACGAACTCGGCGCCGTGCCGGCCGACCAGGACGGGTGGGCAGTGCCCGGCGCCGGCCAGGGTGATCCGGCGCTCCTCGGGCTCGATCCAGGCGTAGACGGCGGTGGCGGTGCGGGTCGGCTCGGTGGTCTTGAGCAGCAGCTCCAGGTCCCCCAGGACGGAGACCGGGTCCTCGCCCTCCAGCACCGCGTACGCCCGCAGCGCGGCCCGGACCCGGCCCATCGCGGCGGCCGCGCCGGGGGCGGAGCCGGGGCCCGCGCCGGGGCCGTCGCCGGAGACGGAGCCGACGGTGAGGCCGATGGTGCCGTCGGGCAGCGGGATCGCGTCGTACCAGTCGCTGCCGGTGGAGCGCTCCAGCCCGGCGGGGACGAGCCGGGCGGCCAGCCGCAGCCCGGCGGCCCGGGGGAGCCGGTCCGGCAGCAGGCCGCGGCGCAGCGCCTCGGTGGTGCGCGAGATCCGGTCCGCCTCCAGCTGCTTGGCGAGCAGCGGGGCGGCGATCTCGCAGTAGTGGCGGGCCAGTTCGCGCTGGCAGTCGGTCGGTTCGGCGGGCTCGTCGTAGAACCAGAGGGCGGCGGCGAGCGGGCCGTCCTCCTCGGTGGCGAGCGGCAGGCCGTAGGCGCCGCCGAGGCCGAGGTGGACGGCGAGTTCGCGCAGCCGGGCGCCGGTGGCCGGGTCCTCGGCGAGGTCGTGGGAGTGCAGCTGGGCGGGCCGGTCCCGTTCGCGCAGCAGCCGGGCCAGCAGGCTCTGCTCGGTCGGGACGGTCTCCAGGGCGCCGAGGCTGGCGCGGTCGAGGCCGTGGCCGACCGGCTGTCCGGGTCCGCCGCCGGGCCGCCGGGTGACCAGCATGCCGCGCCGGGCGCCGAGCAGGGCGGCGCCGGAGGCGAGGACGGTGTCCAGGGTGGCGGCCAGGCCGCGGGCGCGGGCGAGCCGTTCGGTGTGCTCGTGCAGGCTGGTGATATCGGACAGGCGTCCGGCCAAACGGTCCTGCAGCGCGGCGGAGGGCGCCGTGCGGCCGTCCGCCGTGCCGTCCGGGGCGTTGACGGGGCCGGGGAGGTCCGGCAGGTCGAGGACGGTGAGCCCGCCCGCGCAGCCGGGTTCGCCAGGCTCGGCGGTCGTCGTCGGGAGGGCCGTCGACGGGTGGGACTCGTTCATGCCGTCACTCCTGACGCGGTGCTACGTGCCATGCGAAACCCCCAGGTACGGCCAATGTGGAGCGAGCACGGCCAAAGGGCGTGTTTCGCCTCGATTCGCTACTACTCGTCATTGATCGACAGCAATGCCACCACTTCTACACAGGCCATTCGGGGCATGTCCAGATCCAGGACGACGCGGTGGCCCGTTCCACATCGATCGCGACCCGGTCGGGGGGCGCGCGGGGTTGGTGCGCGCGCCACTCGGCCCGGAGGCATGGAGCGGGCCGCGAGCGGGCAGAACCGGGAGGACGGCCCGGGCGGCCGTCCGGATCGTATGTCCGTGCCGCCCGTGAGCCGGGTCGGCCGGAACTCTCTCACTCGTACGGTGGAACCAAGCGCGCCCGGGCGGCGTCCATCCGGTCGCGTACGGGATTCTCGTTCCAAGGGCTGTGCCCTGCGCGGCCCTTTCACGTCGTACTCCACACCTGCTCCACGTCGTGCCGCGCCGTCCGCCCTGCCGCCCGCCCCGCGCCGCGCCGCCCGGGTCCGTGCCGCGGCGGGTCCGCGCGGAGGATCCCGACGGACGCCGGCGGAGCGGAGCGAACCGAGCGGTCAGGGAAAGGAACGAGCGCCATGCGTGAGAACCCGAAAGACCGGTCGGAGGATCGTTCCGCCCGGCTGGCCGCGGCCCTGACGGCCGCCGTCGACCACCGTTGGCCCGTGGTGCCGGGCGCCGTGCTGCGCGACGGCCGCTGCTCCTGCGGCGACCTGGACTGCACCGTCCCCGGCGCGCACCCGCACGACCCCTCGCTGCTGGCCGCCACCACGGACGCCCGGATGGTGCGCTGGTGGTGGGAGCGGCAGAGCCCGGACGCGCCGGTGCTGGCCGCCACCGGCTCCACGGTCTCGGCGGTCAGCCTGCCCGCGGCGGCCGGCGCCCGGGCGCTGGTCTACCTGGGCGCGCTGCGGCTGCCGCTCGGCCCGGTGCTGGCGATGCCGGGCCGCTACGCGCTGCTGGTGGCCCCGTACTCGCTGGACGTGCTCGGCGAGATGCTCGCCCAACTCCCTTGGGTGCCGGGCTCGTTGCGCTACCACGGGGCGGGCGGCTTCCTGCCGCTGCCGCCCGGCGGCGCGGCCGTCGGGGTCCCCTCGGCCGGAGGCTGGGGGAGGGTGCGCTGGGTGCTCGCGCCGCGACCGGGCGTCGGCGGCGGGGTCTGGCTGCCGCAGGTCGGGCCGCTGCTGGGGGAGTTGGTGGAGGCGACGGTCCGGCTGGACAGCGGGCGTTCGGCCTACTGAGGGCCACCGGAGCGGGACGGGCTGTCGACACCGTCCGCCGGGCCCGGATCCGGGCTTCTCCCGGGTCTCGGCCCGGGCCCGTCCGGGGGCTCCGAGCGGGGCACTCCGGAAAAAGAAAAGATCCGGCCGCTGGCGACGGGGGATGCACCAGCGGCCGGACTCTTTAGACAGTAACAAGGATCCGCGCCCGCGCCAATTTCCAAGACGCCCTCCACGCCCGGAAATTGCGCGTTCACCGCGACAATGTGACGCGTATCACGCGGATCCTGCGCCCTTTAGTTCAAGGTGACCTGACGGTTCACCAGGTTCGCGCGGGTGCGCCGCTCCTCGGCGGTCAGCGGGGCCGCGTCGGCGAGCACCGCGGCGAGCCGCTCGGCGAACTCGGCGGCCGGCTTCTCGCAGTCGGCGGCGGTCATCGCGAGCGGGAGGTCCCACACCGGGACGGTCAGGCCGTGCGCGCGGAAGGAGCCGACCAGGCGGGTGTCCGGGCCGAGCGAGGCCTCGCCGGCCGTGTTCAGCCGGGCCAGCGCGTCCAGCAGCTTCTCCTCGGGCACGGTCATCACCCAGCGCAGGTGGTTCTTGTCCGGGGTGCCGCACCAGTACGCGGAGTCCACGCTCGCGAGCTTCTCGGTCGGGATGGCCGAGGCGTTGGCGCGCTCCAGGGAGGCGGCGACCTCGCCGGTGGCGGCCTCGGCGTCCTCCAGCCAGAACTCGAAGCCGGTGTGCACGGCGGGCGTGAACGCGGCGGTGGTGTCCAGCAGGTCCTGCAGGCGGCGCCCGCCCGGGACGGTCCGGCGGGCCGGCACCGGGCTGCCCGGCTCGGTGGCCAGGGCCAGCTCCAGGGCGTCCGCGAGGTCGCGGCTGAGGTCGCCGGAGGCGGACTGGGTCTGCAGGCCGAGCAGGATCGAGCCGTCCTGGCGGCGCAGGGCCGGCCAGGCCAGCGGCAGCACGGTGGCCAGGGTCACCGACGGGACGTCACCGGTCGCGCCGTCGGCCACCCCGGCGGCCAGCGTCAGCGGCACCGTGGCGGCGGGCACCAGCTCGCGCAGGGCCACCCAGTCGGCCTCGCCCGGCAGGCCCTCGAACGGGCGGTGCACCAGCTCCTGCACCGCGTGCGAGGCCTCCCGGCCGTGACACGCCTTGTACCGGCGGCCCGAGCCGCAGGGGCAGTCCTCGCGGGCCCCGACCACGGGGATCTCGCCCGTGACGGCGGTGGTGGACTGGCGCTGCGGCGCCTTCTTGGCGGCCTTCTTGCCCATGCTGCGGCTCTCCCGGGAACGGTGGTCCTGTGTCCCGGGAAGCCTAACGACACATTCCCCGAGCCCGGCTCACGCGCTACGGGCATCGCCCCCGGTGCGCCGGGCGTGCCGGGCCCGGGCGGGCAGCGCCGCCCAGACCGTGACCTCGCCGGGGGCGTCGCGCACGCCCCAGTCGCTGGCCAGCTGGTCGACGATGCTCAGGCCGCGGCCGCCGCGCGAGGTCAGCGAGGGACTCGCGGGCAGCGGCCGGGTGGCCGCCCCGCCGTCCGTGACCTCCAGGGTGAGCACCCCGTCGGCGTGCATCTGCCAGCGGACCAGCACCCCGCCGGCCGGCTCGGCCGGACCCTCGGCGGGCTCCCGGGCGCCCTGCGCGGCGGTCGCCCCGGAGGGGACGCCGACCAGCACCTGCCCGAGCACCTCGGCCCGGGCGCTGCGGCCCAGGGCCGGCAGCGGGCCGAGCGGACGGGCGTACCGACAGGCGTTGCTCAACAGCTCGGAAAGGATCAGAACAGCATCATCGATGACCGGTTCGGGTACCTGCCGGTCACCCAGATCTCGACGCAGTCGGCGCCGTGCGACCCCGACACTCGCTGGGCCGTGCGGCACTGCCATGGTCGATGAAGTCGGCACTTCACGCGCCACCATCAACGCCACCCCCGGACCTCCTTCAGCGTATGCCGAGGGAGAGATGCCCCTTGGTAATGCGTCGGAAACGAGCACCGGACGATCCCGCGAGCCCATTTCGAGTGCGGCGACCGACGGTCGACATCAGGTCATTCCGCGCTCACCCTCCGTCGCCCGGATGCAAGAATTCCGGCAATTTCGCGCGAGGAAGGTTTGACTGCCGACCAGAGTGATCGGAACGGCGGGGTTCGGAGGAGTACGGCCTTCGGTGCGCCGACGGATCACCGGTGGATCACCGGCCGAGTTGCGCCAGTACCTCCGCGGGCCGGTTGGTGATGATCGCGGACACCCCGAGCTCCAGGCAGAGCTCGACGTCGGCCGGCTCGTCCACCGTCCACACGTGCACCTCGTGGCCGAGCTCGCGCAGCCGGGTCACCAGCTGCGGGCGGGCCCGCACCAGCTCGATGCCCGGGCCGGCGATCCGCGCCCCGCCCGGCAGCGGCGAGCCCTCGCGCAGCCGGCCGAGCAGCGGCAGGGTCCGCTCGAACAGGAAGACCCGCCGGTACCGCGGCGCGGCGGCGGCCACCCGGTTCAGCGCGACCGAGGAGAAGCTCATGATCCGGGCCGACGGGCGGTCGCCCTCCCGGACGGCGCCGATCTTGAACCGCTCCAGGGTCCGCAGCAGCTCGGCCTCCACCCGGCCGCGGAAGCGCACCGGGTGCTTGGTCTCGATCGCCAGGTCCACCGGGCGGCCGCACTCCACCACCAGCTCCAGCAGCCGCTCCAGCCGCAGCACGCCGCGCAGCTCCGGGTCGGTGCTGGGGCGGCCGGTCTTCCAGGCGCCGAAGTCGTACGCCTCCAGCTCGGCGAGGGTCATGGCCGAAACGGTGCCCCGGCCGTTGGAGACCCGGCCGATCCGGCGGTCGTGCACGCAGACCAGCGCGCCGTCGGCGGTGACCCGGACGTCGCACTCCAGCGCGTCCGCGCCCTCGTCGAGCGCGCGCCGGTAGGCCGCGAGGGTGTGCTCGGGCAGGGCGTGGGAGGAACCGCGGTGGGCGATCACCTGGACGGGCGGCACGGTGCGCGCCGCCGCCGAGGACAGGTCTGGGCTGGTCACAGGCCCAACGATAGGCGGCGGAGGTGAAGCGCGGACAAAGACGGCCCCAACCTGTGGGGCCGTCTCCGTACCTGCGGGCCCGCTCGGGCCCCGCTCCCTCCGCTCCGTCAGCCCCGGACGGCGCGGCGGCCGAGCGGGGTGAGCGCCCAGGTGGCCAGGGCCGGCACCAGGAAGGCGAACAGCGAGGCCGAGGTCCACTCCTGCGGGGTGAAGTGCAGCGCCTCCTGGGCGGAGGTCCAGAAGTCCGTCCACCAGCCCGCGACCTTGGTCGGCGCGATGAACTGGTAGACCGCGAAGCCCAGGGCCCACGGCAGCAGCATCAGCCAGCGGGACGGCGCGTCGGCGGAGAGGTTCCAGCCGCGTCGGCCGGCGCCGAGGAAGTAGTCCACCACGAGCACCGCCAGCAGCGGCACGAACACCGAGCCGATCAGGCCGAGGAAGCCGTAGTAGGTGTCGGTGAACTCGTCGATCTGCAGCGCCAGCACGGTGATCAGCACGCCGATCGCGCCGGAGAGCACCCGGCGGTCCACCTTCGGCAGCAGGTTCTGCACCGACATCGCGGTCGAGTACACGTTGGCGAAGGACTGGTCCGTCTCGCGCAGCACCAGCACCAGCAGGAACAGCCAGCCGGCCCAGACCCCGAGGAAGGAGTCGAAGATCCGGTTCGGGTCGCCGTCCGACTGCAGCAGCGCCATCAGACCGAGCACGTAGCACCAGACCTGGGCGACCGTGTAGCCGGAGAAGCTGCCCCAGAACGCCGAGCGCGGGGTGCGCGAGTGCCGGGTGTAGTCGGCGGCCAGCGGGACGAAGGAGACCGACACCGCGATCATCGCGTCGGTGGCGCCGAGGAAGCCGTGCCAGTTGCCCGCGCCCGGGTCCGGCACGCCCTGGCGGCCCAGCTGGACGGTGAAGTACACCATCGCCACCGCGACCGCCCCGGCCACGAAGCGGCGCAGCACCGCGATCGAGCCCAGCGGCCAGATGGTCAGCGCGGTGGTCAGCGCGCCCGCGAGCAGGACGAACAGCCAGCGGTAGCCGGTGGTGTGCGCGACGGTCTGCGCGCCCGCCGAGATGGTCAGCAGCTCGAAGACGCCCCAGCCGATGCACTGCACGATGTTGAGCACCGTCGGCAGGTAGGACAGCCGGGTGCCGAACAGCCCGCGCAGGTTCGCCATCGCGGGGGCGCCGGTGCGGGCGCCGATCAGCGCGGCCACGGCGAGCATCGCGGTGCCGACCGCCGTACCGATCGTGATCGCGGTCACCGCGGCGGCCAGCGACAGCTCGCTGCCGGGGGCGCCGAGCACGGTGGCGGCGGTGGAGAAGCCGATCAGGCTGACGCCCAGGTTCATCCAGAGCGCGAAGTGGTCCCGGAAGCGCAGCGTGCGCGGCGGTTCGGTGTCCAGGACCAGGGGCGCTTCGACGTGCTCGGCGCGTTCCAGGAGGGCGGTCGCGCCCGGCGCGGGGGCGTTCGCGCCGGAGTCGGAGGCGTTCGTACCCGAAGAAGAGGATGGCGAAGCAGGCGGCATGGCCGATACTCCCTACGCCGGCATTACCCGGACAGGTTCCGGCGGTCAGCGCCCCCTCGAACGTCCGTCACTCGTGTGGCGTACGGTCGACATGCGCACTCTCAGCCTGGTGGGTCCAAGCTCCCGCGTGTCAGTTTGGAGCGCCAGGCTAACCGGCGCGGGTGCCGACGCCCAAGGCCGAGGGCGGGGCGGTCCGCATCGCGGACGCCCGATGGGGAGGGGAGCCCCGGCCGTCGGTACGGGTGCCGGAGCCGGTGTCAGTGCCGCTGTGGGTGCTGACGCCAGTGCCGGTGTCGGTGCCGGCTAAGGATTCTTATGAGTTCTTCAGAGGGGTCCTTACGGCAAACGAATCGACAGTGCGAAAAACTATGGTCCTTGGTTCTGCCAGCTATGGAGGTCGTCCGTGAGCACCGAGCGCGAGGTTGGGCCCACCGGGCCGCAGGGGGAGCAGCCCGCCGGGCCGGGGGCGGCCGAGTCCGCTGCCGCGGGCCCCGCTCAGGGCGGGCACAACCCGACTATGGCGTTCCGGCGGGTGCCCGAGCCGGAGGCGGGCGCGGTCGAGGCCGCCGCCGCCGAGGCGGCGCCGTCCGCCGACGCCGTTCCGGCCGAGGAGGTCCCGGCCGGGGGTGGGCACAAGCCCACCGTCGCCTTCACCAAGGTGCCCGCACCGGAGGCACCCGCCGAGCCCGTGGCACCCGCCGCACCCGCCGAGCCCGCCGTACTCGCCGTCGAGGAGCCGGCCGTCGACCCGGCCACCGGCTACATCGACGCGCCGCCGCCGGTCCTGCCGCCCGTTCCGCCCGCCCCGGTGGCCGCCGCACCCGCCGCCCCGGCCCTGCCGCCGGCCGGCAACCCGTACGCCACCCCGACCCACGGCGTCCCCGCCGCCGGCGCGCACGAGGGGTACGGCGCCGCTCCGGCCGCGCCCGCCGCCCCCGCCGCGCACGGCCACCACCCCTTCGGGGCCGGCCAGCCGCTCGGCGGCTGGGGCCCCACCCACGACTCCACCTCCGGCGGCGCCGGCTACCCCGGCGGCCCGGCCGGCCCGCTCGGCTACCCGGCGGAGTACCCCGGCGGTCCGGGCGGCCCCGGCGGCCCGCGCAAGAAGCGCGGCGGCCTGGTCGCCCTGATCGCGGCCGTCGCGCTGGTCGCCGGTGTGGCCGGCGGCGCGCTCGGCGTGTCCGTCTCCGACAGTTCCGACCGCAGGAGCTCCGCGAACGACCACCGCAGCACCACCGTCCAGGCCAGCGACACCCAGAAGAACGAGCCCGTCCCCGGCTCGATCGCCGCCATCGCGCAGAAGGCGCTGCCCAGCGTCGTCACCATCAAGGCGCAGGGCAACGGCGAGTCGGGCACCGGCACCGGCTTCGTCTTCGACACCGAGGGCCACATCCTCACCAACAACCACGTCGTCGCGCCGACCCTCAGCGGCGGCAAACTGACCGTCAAGTTCGCCGACGGCAGCTCCTACAGCGCCTCGGTGCTCGGCCACGCCGAGGGCTACGACGTCGCCGTGGTCAAGATCGACAACCCGCCCAAGAGCAAGCTGGCCCCGCTGCCGCTGGCCGACTCCGACAAGGTCAACGTCGGCGACGCCACCGTCGCGATCGGTGCGCCGTACGGCCTGGAGTCCACCGTCACCAGCGGCATCATCAGCGCCAAGGACCGCCCGGTGGCCTCCGGCGACGACACCGGCTCGCAGGCCTCGTACATGAACGCCCTGCAGACCGACGCCTCCATCAACCCCGGCAACTCCGGCGGCCCGCTGCTCGACTCCGGCGGCGCGGTGATCGGCATCAACTCGGCGATCCAGTCCAACGCCTCCGCCAACGGCCGGGCCGGCAGCATCGGCCTGGGCTTCGCCATCCCGATCAACCAGGCCAAGTGGGTCGCGGACACCCTGATCAAGACCGGCAAGCCGGTCTACGCCAAGCTCGACGTGCTGCGCAACGACGACTACAAGGGCGACGGCGCGCAGATCCAGACCAAGGACATCCAGGGCCAGCCCGCCGTCACCCCCGGCGGCGCGGCCGACAAGGCCGGCCTCAAGCCGGGCGACGTCATCACCAAGCTCGGCGGCGTCCCGATCGACAACGGCCCCGCCCTGGTCAGCCGGATCTGGACGCACAAGCCCGGCGAGACCGTCGACGTCGAGTACACCCGCAACGGCCAGACCCTCACCACCAAGGTCACTCTCGGCCAGCGCGAGGGCGACCAGCCGTAACCCCCGCCCGCACCGAAACGTGTGCACCGAACCCCGCCGGACCCGTTAGGCTGACCTCCGCCTGGAGAGCTGCCCGAGCGGCCTAAGGGAACAGTCTTGAAAACTGTCGTGCGGTGACCCCGTACCGTGGGTTCGAATCCCACGCTCTCCGCCGGTAGGAGAACCACCTGCTCAGGGCGGGTGCCGAGACCACTCGGCACCCGCCCTCGGTGTTTCCCGGGCCACGGGCGGGGCGGGGGTTGACCCTGACACGGTGGCAGGGGGTGGAGTGGTCGCACCATGTTGAACATCGGAGACTTCGCCAGCCACGGCCGGGTGTCGGTGCGGATGCTGCGCCACTACGACGCGATCGGGCTGCTGCGGCCCGCCCGGGTGGACCCGGTCAGCGGCTACCGCTTCTACGAGGCGTCCCAACTGGCCCGGCTCAACCGGGTGATCGCGCTCAAGGAGCTCGGCTTCACCCTGCAGCAGGTGCGGGCCGTCCTGGACGAGCGGGTGGACGCGGCCGAGCTGCGCGGGATGCTGCGGCTGCGGCGGGCCCAGCTCGCCGCGGCGATCGCGGCCGACGAGCTGCGGCTGGCCCGGGTGGAGGCGAGGCTCCGGACGATCGAGAGCGAGGGGACCATGTCCGTGCGGGATGTCGTGGTGAAGCCGGTGCCGTCCGTCCGGGTGGCCCAACTGACCGGTGTGGCCGCGAGTTACGAGCCGGAGGACATCGGGCCGGTGATCGGGCCGCTGTTCGCCGAGCTGTGCCGGCGGCTGGCCGGGGCCGGGATCGAGGCGGCCGGCCCGTCCGTCGCCCACTACCAGGACGCCCCGGAGGGCAACGGCTCGGTGCTGGTCGGGGCCGCCGTCCCGGTCGGCCCGTCGGTGCGGGCGGGCGCGCACGACTTCGAGGTGGTCGACCTGCCGCCGATCGGGGAGGCGGCGACGATCGTGCACCGCGGCCCGATGGACGAGGTCCTGGGCGCGGGCCAGGAGCTGGCCCGCTTCATCGAGGAGAACGGCTACCGCTCGGCCGGCTACGCCCGGGAGCTGTACCTGGAGTGCCCGGAGGACCCGGCGGGGTGGGTCACCGAGCTCCAGGAGCCGGTGGTCCGCGGGTAGCCGGGTTTGCCCTCGACCCGGTCGAGGGTCCTAGCGTCACCCGGCATGACCACTGCCGCTGCCACCGCCGCCGTCGGTTCGCGGGCCGCGCTGCCCCGGACGTACCTGCTCTGGCTGGCCGGGGTCCAGGCCGGACTGCTGGGCGACGCCGCGCTGTACTTCGCCCTCGGCTGGGCCGCCTCCGCGCACGGCGGCGGCGCGGCCGGGCTGGTCCTGACGGCGGTCACGGTGCCGCGCACCGCGCTGGTCCTGCTGGGCGGCGCGGTCGCGGACCGGTTCGGCGCCCGTCGGGTGATGCTCGTCGGGGACATGGTGATGCTGGCCGCGACCGCCGCGCTGGCGCTGGTCGCGGCCGACCGGGGCACACCGCTCTGGCTCCTGGTCGCGGCGGCGGCCGTGATCGGGACGGTTGACGCCTTCCACCTCCCGGCGAGCGGTTCGATGCCGCGCAGGCTGGTGCCCGCCGACCGGCTGCCCCGGGCGCTCGCCCTGCGGCAGGCCGGCGGGCAGGGCGCCGTCCTGCTCGGGGCGCCGCTCGGCGGCCTGCTGGTCGCGGCCGGCGGGCTGCCCGGCGTGGCGCTCGCGGACGCGGTGAGCTTCGGGGTCGTGCTGCTGGTCCTGCTGAGGGTCCGCCCCGGGGCGGACGGGCCGTCCGGTCCGCGGGCCGGCCTGCTGAGCGAGGCCGCGTCCGGCGTCCGGCTCGCCCTGGCCGACCCGCTGCTGCGGGCCGCGCTGCTGCTCACCGGTGCGGCGGCCGGGGCGCTGCTGCCGGTGGTGTCGCTGCTCGGCCCGCTGCTCGCCCGGGCGCACGGCTGGTCGGCCGGGACGGCGGGACTGGTGAGCGGCGGGCAGGCGGCCGGGGTACTGGCGGTGGCCGTCCTGGTCGCCCGGCGGGGCGCGCTGCCCCGGGCCGGCGTGGGGGCGGCCGCCGGGCTCTGTACGGCGTCGGCGGGGATCGCGCTGCTGGCCCTGGCCGCGGGGCCGGTGGCGGCGGTGGCCGGCAGTACGGTGGCGGGCCTCGGCTCGGGGCTCTTCGCCTGCCACCTCGGCCCGCTGGTGCTGACCGGCGCGCCGCCGACCCATCTCTCGCGGGTCCAGGCCCTGCTGACGCTCGTGCAGAGCCTGGCCCTGGTGCTCTCGAACGCCCTGCTGGGCCTGCTTGCGGACGCGGCGGGCGCCGCCCCGCCCACCCTCCTCTGCGCGCTCGCCACCGCCGTGGCCGGCCTCACCGCCCTGGCCACCCCGACCCTCCGCCGGGCCTGAGCCGGGCCTGAGCCGGGCCTGAGCCGACCGGTCGCCCGCGCCGGCCCCGGGATCCGGCCGGCACCTCCCCGTACGGCGGCCCTTGCCGCCCGTCCCGCTCCCTGTCCCTCCCCGTGGCCCACTTGCCCGCCCCCTGCCGTCCGGGCAGAGTGCGGAGGTGGAGGCGGTCGGGCGGCGAGTGGAGGCGGCGATGAGTGATCTGACGGACCGACTGGTGCAGGGCCTCCCGGACGGGGCCGTCGTGGTGGACCCGGACGTGACCGCCGCGTACCGCCACGACATGGCGGGTTTCTGCGCGGCCGGGCAGCCCGCGGCGGTGGTGTTCCCGGAGACGGCCGAGCAGGTGCGGCACGTGCTGCGCACCGCGACCGAGCTGCGCGTCCCGGTGGTGCCGCAGGGCGCCCGGACCGGGCTGTCGGGTGCGGCGAACGCGGTGGACGGCTGCGTCGTGCTGTCGCTGGTGAAGCTGAACCGGATCCTGGAGATCGACCCGGTGAACCGGATCGCGGTGGTCGAGCCCGGTGTGGTGAACGCCGAACTGTCCAGGGCCGTCGAGGAGTTGGGCCTCTCGTATCCGCCGGATCCGTCCAGCTGGGAGTCCTGCACGATCGGCGGCAACATCGGCACGGGGGCCGGTGGGCTCTGCTGCGTGAAGTACGGCGTCACCAGCGAGTACGTGCTCGGGCTGGACGTGGTGCTGGCGGACGGGCGGCTGCTGTCCACCGGCCGCCGGACGGCGAAGGGTGTGGCCGGGTATGACCTGACCAGGCTGTTCGTCGGCTCGGAGGGGACGCTCGGGGTGGTGGTCCGGGCGGTTCTGTCGCTGCGGCCGGCGCCCGCCCCGCAGCTGGCGCTGGCGGCGGAGTTCCCGAGCGCGGACACGGCCGGGGCGGCGGTCTGCGAGGTGATGGCGCGGGGTCTGACCCCGTCGCTGATGGAGCTGATGGACGCGGTCTCGGTGCGGGCCGTCAACGAGTTGGGGCGGATGGGGCTGCCGGAGTCCACCCAGGCGCTGCTGCTGGTGGCCTTCGACGGGCCGGACCGGGTGGCCGAGCTGGCCCGGGTCGCGCGGCTGTGCCGGGAGGCCGGGGCGACGGAGGTGGTGCCGGCCGAGGACGAGGCGGAGTCCGATCTGCTGCTGGCCGCCCGGCGGATGGCGCTGCCCGCGCTGGACCGGCTGGGCACCACGATGATCGACGACGTGGCGGTGCCGCGCTCCCGGCTGGCGGAGATGCTGAACGGCGTCGCGGTGATCGCCGAGCGGCACGGGCTGACCATCGGGGTGGTCAGTCACGCCGGGGACGGCAACACCCACCCGATCGTCATCTTCGACGCCTCGGACGAGGAGGAGACGGCCCGGGCCCAGCGCTCCTTCGACGAGATCATGGCGCTCGGGCTGGAGCTGGGCGGCACGATCACCGGGGAGCACGGTGTGGGGCTGCTGAAGCGGGACTGGCTGGCCCGTGAGTTGGGCCCGGTGGCGTTGGACCTGCAACGGCAGCTGAAGGCGGTCTTCGATCCGCTGGGAATTCTGAATCCCGGCAAGATGATCTGATTTTCACTGAAGTATTTCGGCGGGGACCGCACGTCCGAACCCCTGCCGTCGTGGTGTGGCATCCGACGGCCTTTTCATGACCGGGAAAGTCGACATGGGAGGGTGACCGAACTTTTCCGGGGGCGCGCGTGCGGTTCGCACGCGCCAGGGTGGTGCGCCCAGCGGATCGTGTGACGGTGCCGCGCCGTCCCCCGGACCGACCATCGAGCAGCGGCCGTACGGGTGAAGTCCCAGCTCGGACGGGGTATATCGCCGCGTTTTCCGTTTTCCCGGCCGTCATGCGCGGCCCGGGTGGATATCACGCAAACGGGCGAAATTCGCCGTGTGAGCTAGCGCTTTGTCGATTTGTTGCGGAAGTCTGTCTTCCGGCGTCGCAGCCCGCAGGTGTTCGTCCGGTCGACGAACCTTGCGCACCTTGATCGACCATTGCGCGACAAGCAGCTTCCCGGAGGCATTCATGGCTCGCACCCATCCCCGTCGAACAGCCGGGCTCCTACTCGCCGGCCCGCTCGCGGCCGGCCTGCTGCTGGCCGGTGCCGGGGCTGCCGCCGCCGACAACGGCGCGGGCGCCGAGGGCGCCTCCAACGCCGGGGCGGTCTCCGACACCGGCACCGGCAACGTGTTCGGCGGGGTCGACGGCAACTACGTCTCCACCCAGCAGACCGCCGCCGGCTCCGGCGCCACGAACCAGGACAACACCATCGCGGTGAAGGACAACACCGGCACCGTCCAGGGAGGCCAGGGCAACAAGGACGTCAACGTCGTCGTCGCCCCGACCTTCAACTGACCGGCCGACTGACCGGCCGCACGGCCGAGTGACGGCACCGGGCACCACGGAAGGCGGGGGCGCCGGACGTGGGTGGACGCGGGTGAGCTGAGCAGCCGCGGACAGGCCCGGACCGGAACGGAACGGCCGGAACGGACACCGAACCACCGACGCATCACCACCAGAGGGAACAGCGCAACGACCGGCCTGCGGAAAGGGTCACCGCGAAACCGGTCTCGTGGGCGGTGCCGCCATCGGCACCGCCCCCCAGTGTGTGCGGCGCCCGGCCCGGGGTACCCCGCCGGCGGGCCGGGCGGACCCCCCGGACGGGCCCCCCCGGCCACCCCCCCCGGTC